>CAYZNB010000056.1:0-4519 GCA_964478535.1 uncultured Thermotogaceae bacterium | reverse complement strand
GCTTTAGATATTTCTATATAAAATCCATATATTTTATTTCTTCCTACTTTCAAAGTTGAAATGCCTGTTTTTTGCTTCTCTTCATCTTCAATTTTTTTCAAAAAAGTGTCTATATCTTTTGTCAATTCTCGATATTCATCAAGTTCTTCAGAAACTTTCCAGTTTATTACTTCTCCTTTACCTACATCATTTGAGCATTCCAAAAAAATATTTTCTTCTATCATATCAACTAACTCTTTTAAATAATCTTTTTCTTCAAAAAATTTTTTTAAAGAGTTGTTTTCTTCTAATAATTCTTTTAATTTTGGTATAACTTCAAAAGAAGTTTTAAGTGCTATTAATTCTTTTGGATTAATATTTTTTAAAGAAATTTTTGTTGATATTCTGTCAATGTCTTTAATTTTATTCAAAAATTCTTTTAAATTATAAATTAAATCTCTATCGTTATAAAAAGCTTCTACAATTTTTTGTCTTTCATAAATACTATTTTTATCAAGTAAAGGTCTTGAAATATATTCTCTTAACAGTCTTTTACCCATATTAGTTCTACAGCAATTAATAATATCATAAAGCGTTTTTCCTTTTTGATCTTTTTCAGGCAAAAGACTTAAGTTATTTATTGTTGAAACATCTAAAAACATATAGTTTTTATCTTTAATTCTATTAGGAATTTTCATGTGAGTTATTTTTTTAAATTGCGTTGTTTCTAAATACTTGAAAACTGCATTTAATGATTGATATTCTTGTTCAGAATATTCAAGATGTTCTAATGTTGAAACGCCATACGACTCATTAAGTTCTTTATTAAAATTTTTATTAAAGTACCATTCATCTAAAAATTCTATATAAATTTTTCCAAGAATATTTTTTATATGGGTGGCTATATCTTTCATATTCTTATTCATCAAAATTTGTACAAATCCATATGAAGTTATAAAATCTATTAATTCATTTTCATTAAACTCAAGCGTATCCAAATATACTTCTCCTGTTGTAAAATCAAAAATTACTATTACATATTTTTCTTTTACTTTATTAATAAGTAAACTATACCTACTATTTTCATCAATTATTTTTTCATCAATTATTGTTCCCGGAGTAATTATTTTTGTAACTGCTCTTCTTATAATTCCTTTATTTTCGCCTGCTTCTTCCATTTGTTCACATATAGCTACTTTTTTACCAGAATCAAGAATTTTTTTCAAATAATTATCTAAAGCATGATGTGGAATTCCTGCCATAGGATAACCACTTCTGCTTGTTAACACTATTTGTAAAATATCGCTTAAAATTTCCGCATCTTCAAAAAAAGTTTCATAAAAGTCTCCTAATCTGAACAATAATATAGAATCACTATATTTTTCTTTTATATCAATATATTGTTTTATCATAGGAGTCAAGTTAGTCATAAAAAAACCTCCTTCAAAAAAACTAAAAACAAAGGCGCATTGCGCCCTTTATTATTTTTGTTGTTCGTTTTATTTTTTATCTCCGTTTTTCTTTAAATCTTCTTTCAAAGTTATTACAGTATCAATAAGACCATAATTTTTTGCTTCTTGGGCAGACATGAAAAAATCTCTATCTGAATCTTTTTCAATTGCTTTTACGGTCTTTCCTGTATGATTACTCAAAATTTGAGTTAAATCTTTTTTCATTCTTAAAATTTCTTTTGCTTGTATTTCAATATCTGAAGCTGTTCCTTGCGAACCTCCCCAAGGTTGATGAATCATAATTCTTGAATTCGGAAGAGAAAATCTCTTCCCTTTTGCTCCTGCTGTAAGCAGTACTGCTCCCATAGATGCTGCTTGTCCTATACAAATAGTTGATACATCAGGTTTTATATATTGCATTGTATCATAAATAGCAAGTCCCGCTGTTATAGATCCTCCTGGAGAATTAATATATAAATTAATATCTTTATCAGGATCAGAAGATTCTAAAAACAAAAGTTGAGCAACTATAGTGTTTGCAACAATATCATTAACTTCTGTTCCTAAAAAAATTATTCTATCTTTTAAAAGCCTCGAATAAATATCATAAGCTCTTTCATATCTTCCATCTGATTCAATAACTACTGGCATTGGTATACTCATAAAAAGTCCTCCTCTATTTACCTTTTTTTACTTTTTCAATAACTTTCGAAGAATTCAAAGAAGTAAGAATTAAATGTCCGCTATCCATATAAATTAAAGTTTCTACGCTTCTTCCATAAGTAATATCGATTAAATCTGTAGTTCCTTTATTTTTATTTTCTGAGTCTTTTTCTTTTTCTTCAATTACATCATAACCCTGATAAATTTTTTTAATTCTTCTAAATTGAAGATATTCTTGCGGAATAATAGAATGTACTCTTTCTGCTGCAATGTAAGAATCCTTTGTTATCGAAACAAACATTTTTTCACCTCCATAACTTCTTTTCTATTATTATACCTTATTTTTTTTAAAAAAACAAAATTTTATATTTTATTATATTAACAATTATATATTATTTCCGAAAATATTATTTTGTAATATATAAAAATATAATTTCTATATAATCTTTAATAGTCAAATCAAAAAAAAGCAGAACTATTTTTTTAATAATGAAAAATATTTTTTTAAAATTTTTATATAATTCTTCTTTATTTTTTCTAAATCGCTATTTTCAACTATTTCTTTTGTGAAATATGTTTTGTTGTATCCTTCCAAAATCCACAACATAACTGTTATTAGTTCTGTTTCTTTTCTTTCTCCAAAAAGAACGTTTAAAAATTTTTGAGATTGTTCTATATATTCTTCTCTTATTTCTAAATTGATTTTTTCATTTGATATTACAAAGACTTTTTTAAAAAAATTGTATATTTCTGGATTGTCAATATAAAAGTCAAATTCTAATTCTGCGATAATTATAAATACATCATAAATATCTTTTTCTTTTAAGTTTTGAAGAAATATTTGATTGTATATTTCTAAATATTTATCTATAGATTTTTTGACGAGGTATCTGTATAATGTTTCTTTAGATTCAAAATATTTGTACATTCCACCTTTAGATATTTCACACTTTTTTATTATATCATTATATGAGCAGTTTTCATACCCGTTTTCTGAAAATTCTTTTAACGCTATATTTAAAATTAGCTCTTTTTTTTCTTCACTTAATTTTAAAAATGCTTTTTTCATACTTTTTCTCCGGATAAAAATTCACAGATCAATTCGTCAAATTTTTCTTTTTCTTCTTCAAAGAGTGCGTGGCCTTGATTTTTAAATATTACTAAATTACTTTTTTTAATTTTTTTAGATAATTCGGAGCTACTTTTTAAAGGACATATTTTATCTTTTTCTCCCGATACTACTAATGTGTCTGCAATTATTTTTTCAATTTTATCAGATGCGTTATGTGTATAAACTGCATTTGCTTGAATTATAAATCTTTCTTTCGTAAAAGTTTTTGAAAATAATCTTAATAATGGAAAGGTAATTTTCTTTTTCTTCAATTCTTTTTCTGTATAGGTGTTTTCTGTACTATCAACAGCCACTTTATACATTTTATTGTTTTGGGCATATTGAATCCATTCTTTTACTAATCTTTTTGTTGTTTGACTTGATTCATCTCCCGGACTAACGACTAAAATTAATTTATTTACATATTCTGGATAATCTGCTGCTATGTGTTGAGATATTGCTGCTCCCATAGATAATCCCATTAAGTCTATTTTATTTATTCCGAGTTTTTTAATTAATTTAATATAATCATCTGCCATAGTTTTTGTGGTTTCAGAATTATTTAAATTTCTTTTTCTTGAGATTGTATATACTTCATGTGTTTTTAAATATGGCTCGTAAATTTTAAATAGTGAGTTTTTGATATTTTTTAATACTTGTGGTTTGATTAATCCATCAGATAATCCTGGTATTATTATTAATTTTTTTTCGCTTTTTCCACTTTTTACTAAATCAAAAATATCATTTCCTATTTGAATCGACATATATTCTGATTTTTTCATACTTTTTCACCTCATAAGATAATATTAGAGACCGTGCGGTCTCTAATATTATCTTATTTTATTATTTCTTTTTAATGTTTTTCATGTTAATTTTTTTAGAGTATTAAATGATATTTTTATTTTTTGATTTTGTTTTTTTGGTTTTTGTTTTTTTTGGTTTTGTTTTTTTTGGTTTTTGGTTTCGATTTTTTGATCTTGATTTTTCTTTTGATTTTGTTTTTTTGTCTTAATGTTTTAATGTAGTGTAACAGCCACGCTGAACTCTGCACGGCGTTACTGCACTGGCAATGATTTCGGTATTTTTATTGACAGAATCAAAATTCATTATACATAGTTTTTGGTTTTTGGTTTCGATTTTTTGATTTTGATTTTGGATTTGTTTTCGATTCTGTTTTTTGTTTTAATGTTTTTATGTCCTAATGTTTTAATGTTTTAATGTTTTTATGTCCTAATGTTTTATGTTTTAATGTTTTTATGTCCTAATGTTTTATGTTTTAATGTTTTTATGTCCTAATGTTTTTTTGTTTTAATGT
>CAYZNB010000055.1:0-17602 GCA_964478535.1 uncultured Thermotogaceae bacterium | reverse complement strand
TCTCAATTGCTCGCTACTTTATTTCATCCATATTTACCCTCAAAGCATTATAATAAAAAACTATCTAAAAGATCGCTAATTAAACACTTAAACACTTAAATATTTTTTGTTTTTCCTGACCAACTTTAAAATCCATATTTACCATCAAAGCATTAGAAAAATCAAA
Source organism: uncultured Thermotogaceae bacterium (assembly GCA_964478535.1). Classification (GTDB taxonomy): domain Bacteria; phylum Thermotogota; class Thermotogae; order Petrotogales; family Petrotogaceae; genus CAYZNB01. The sequence goes on along the minus strand of CAYZNB010000055.1, from coordinate 17,436 downwards.
ACTGATTTTAGAACAACTTTTCCTTTCTGCTTTCAAATTTCAAATTTTAATCGTTATTAGATTTTCATGACTAACTAAATATAAATTATTTTTAGCCACACAATTTTACATAGAACCAATATTTTATCAAAAGGAGTTAATAAAATGAATGAATATACAAGGATTAGATTAGAAAAATTAAATAAAATAGCAGAAGAAAGAAACAACATAAAATATGTAGATAGATATGAAAAGGAGAATTTCTGTGTTGAGATAACTGAAAAACCTGAAAATACTCAAATAAAAACTGCTGGAAGAATTGTTTCTTTAAGAACAATGGGAAACCTATCATTCGGCCATATACTCGATCAAACTGGAAAATCACAAATATGTCTCAATAAGAAAACTCTTCAAGAAAATTACAAAAAAATTCTTGAAACGTTAGATATAGGTGACTTTGTTGGAATAACTGGACAAACCTTCACTACAAAAACAGGGGAAAAAACTCTTAACGCAGAAAATATAATCATTCTATCTAAAAGTCTTAGAACACTTCCAGAAAAATTTCATGGAATTAAAGACCCTGAAATCCTTGCAAGAAAAAGATATTTAGACTTAATAATGAATGAAAAAACAAGAAATAGATTTGAAACAAGACACAAAATTATTAAATATTTGAGAAACCTATTAGACAACATGAATTATGTTGAAGTAGAAACACCTGTTTTACAAGCAAACGCAAGTGGGGCTATGGCAAAACCATTCATTACAAAACATAATGCATTAGACGTGGAAATGTATTTAAGAATATCTCCTGAAACATATTTAAAAAGATTAATCGCAGGTGGATATGACAGAGTTTATGAAATTGCAAAAAATTTTAGAAATGAAGGAATAGACAATTCTCATTTACAAGAATTTACAATGTTGGAATACTATCATTCTTATTGGAATTACAGAGACAACATAGAATTTACAAAAAAATTTTTTCCAGAACTTGTAAAAGCCGCTACAGGAAATTATAAAGTGGTTTATGAAGATAAAGAAATAGATTTTTCTAAAGAATTTGAAGAAATCACTTATCGTGATTTGATATTAAAATATACGGGTATAGACATTGAAATATATACAAATTACAACACTTTAAAAGAAATAATTAAAGAAAAATTTCAAGATTTTGATATAGAACAATATGTTAGTTATTCAGCACTTTTAGATAATCTATATAAAAGATATTGTAGGCCAAACTTGATTCAACCAATTTTTATAATAAGCTATCCAGCACAAATGATTCCATTAGCTAGAAAAAATGACGCAGATAATACAAAAATAGACATGTATCAATTACTTGTAAATGGATGGGAACTTATTAAAGGATATTCAGAGCTTGTAGACCCTATAGATCAAAAAGAAAGACTGCTAGACCAATTACAACTCAGAGAAAGCGGCGATGAAGAAACTATGATGATGGAAGAAGATTTTATAGAATGTATGGAATATGGAATGCCTCCAATTTCAGGAGCTGGATTGGGGATAGATAGATTAACTACTTTATTAACAAATACAAAAAATATAAAAGATACAGTATTTTTTCCAAATTTAAGGTAACAAAAAATGAGCAAATAATTTATTATTTGCTCATTTTATAATTAAAATCTATAAAATAAATTAATATTAAAGCTTAAATTTGAAGGAACATGTTTTCCAAACTGCAAATTATAAAGTGCTGATCCTCCAAAACCCAAATTATAATTTAACTCATAAATTCCTTTTGCTCCCAACGATAAACCAAAATCAATATTAAAAATCTCTTCATCTCCGATTAAATTAAATCCTTCGGGATTTAGTATATAAATTAAATTAGCTGCTAATAATGGTGAAATAGTTATTTTGTTTATTAATATGTTATTAGACAAACCTAATAAAAATTTTGCAGATATAGGATTTGATAAAATAAAATCAAAATCAGCAGTTAATTGAATTTTTGAATTATAAAAAGAACTAAGAACATTCAGGTTTAACCCATTAATTATTTCGCCATTCATCAAACTTGAAGATAATCCTAAACTCATCCATAATGGAAAAAAAGGAACTTCTACTAATTTATCACCTTCAAAAATTTCTCCATATCTAAGTTTTCCAATTACTGTAACTTCTGTTATATCTTCTACAAATAAATATCCAAACTTAGATTCATCAGAATTTTTAAAAACATTTCCTTTTTTAACTGTTTTAGGATCTATTCCCTCTAAAACAATCTTATTGCCATCAACAAATGAAACATTTGCATATTGCGGAAAAGATTCTTCTAAAAACCACATTAAATCAATCACTAATGAACGAATAGAGTTGAGTTCCGCTTGATTATTATTAACCCCCAAATCATAAAAACTTATTTGTTTTGAAGTGACTAAAGTTTCGTCATTTAAATCATACAATTCAACAAAAACTTTTCCGTCATTTCTGAACGAATTTTTACTACTATCAAAAACAGTATCAAATTTTATCAACTCTAAAACTAAAACATATTGTGCACCAAAAAGTTTACCTGTACTTAAAGCATCATTTTTAGAAACTCTAATCATTGAAAACTCTTTTTCAGTGGAACTTTCTTTTATTAAATCGTTGGTGATTAAAGTGAATCTTTTAGCCTTTGAAGATTGTGTTTCAAGTAAATTAAATAAAATGCTTGAAACATTATCTTCCCAAACAGCAGAAGAATCTACAGGAAAAGTTGCAACCGGAATCTTAACATTTTGTGAAAATATCACTGCAAAACATAAAATAGAAATTAAAAAAATTAAAATGAATTTTCTCATCTTTATCCCTCCATTAAATTTGATATTGCAATTATAAAAAAAATTGATTTTTTTTTGCAGTGAAAAAAGTAATGAATATTTATCTATTCCTATTAATATAACAAAAAGTAAGTTGACAAAAAAAATTTTTTATGATAAAATTAGACCATTAAGTCTAGACTAAAAAGTCTATAAAGGAGGATATATATATGAATTATTTTAAAATTTTAGGAATTATTTTTGGATTTGCAACTTTATTGAAACCGGTTTATATGCATCTTTTACCATTTGATGAGATGAAATTTATTAAAAAAGCCTATGGTGAAAAAAGGCCTTGGTGGATTGTTTTAGTTAGTTTAATAGGAGTTTTTTTAGTCGGATTAACTTGGTATAACCATTTCACATTAGACGTAAAATATTCTATCGTTATTACTCTTATATTTTCATTATTTGCTATTAAAATTTTCTTTTTATTATTCAGTTATAAAAATTTTCAACAATGGGTTGCCAACTTAGTAAAAAAAGATAAAGGAAAAAAAGTAATTTTAATAGACATTTATGTTGGAATAATAGGACTAATAATTTTAATTTTAACTTTTATATTGTATTGAAAATAAAAAGAGATTTCTATTTTAGAAATCTCTTTTTAGAATTACAAAGAAAAAATATTTAAACTATGGATTTCTTTATTAATATTTAGATTTTTGTAATTTCGGATAAGATATTCCTTCATTTATAATCCAAACTTTTTCAAAATCCCAATTTTCATAAGTTGTTTGCTGTTTCATTCGAAAAGATGTTTTTGGAATAGCGCTAAAATCATTCTGTTTTGACTTTTCTTTATCATAATAACATTTTTTTATTGTTGAATAAGAATAATTCCCGCCAACGAATCCTCCAAAAATTTGATTACATTCAACATTTCCGACAGAATAAGAATTTGATATTGTTGACTTTTCTGCATTCACACCAACAAAACCTCCAGCAAATCTATAACTCTCAACATTACCAGTAGAGTATGAATTTGATATTGATGAGTTTTCAAAATTTCCACCAGCAAAACCACCAACAAACTCCATACCTTCAATATTTCCAGTAGAATATGATTTTTCTATTGTTGAATTATTTTGAATTTTTCCCACTAAACCTCCAACAAATTTAATGCCTTCAACATTACAATCAGAATATGAACTTGTTATAACTGATTCATCTACTCCTCCAACTAAACCACCAATAAACTCAAGACCTTTGACCTTACCCTTAGAATAAGAATTTTTTAATGATGATTCGAAAAGCAACCCAACTAAACCACCTACTGAATAATTTCCTTTAATATCTATTTCTATTAAATTTAAATTTTTTATTTCAGAATAAATAACTGCTCCAAACAAACCAATAACAAGACTATCTTCATCATCTTCTCTATTTATATTTAAACCTTTTATATATTTATTATTACCGTTAAATACCCCAACAAAAAATTCTTTTTTTACAATTTCTTCAAGCTCTTCTTCAGAAATATCATCATCAATTTCAAAAACAGCAAAATTTATATCTCCAATAGGAAGCCACCCTTTTCCATCATTAGCATTTTTTCCTGCTATTTCTTTGTATCCATCTGTTTTATAATCTAAATTATTTTCAAGTATAAAGTGACTACCTTTATAATTTCTTACATTATTTAATTCATACCAATTAGTAATTCTATAAGGATTTTCTTTCGTTCCTTCTCCAAGCATTGTCTCATTATTTAGGCTATTTGAATTTATAATTTCTAAAGAGAATAATGATGTTGAAATAAAAAAATTTAATATTAGTACTGATAAAAATAAAATCATTTTTAAACTATTTTTCATTCTTTCTTTTAATAAAATTTTGTTATTATTCAAAATTTTTTTCTCCTTCTTTTAATTTTATTATTAAAAATTTTAATTACTAATATCATTAAGAAAATTTTGCAATTCTTTAATTACAACATTAGGTTTTTTTATTAGAAAAAGATGATCAGCATCATTAATTATTATTTGTCTACTATTAGAAGATAACTTAAGTAAGTCATTTTGACTATTTTCAAAATCTTGATATAATTTTTTTTGTTTTTGTTTCATTACTAATTTATCTGCTGTTAAAACTAAAAGAGGTGTATCATTAAGCGTTCCTTCTTCTTCACCATTTTTTATTAGATTTTGAACCTCTTCAATTGCTTCGTTACTATAAATTCTATTATATGCAATCATTTTAGTTGTTTTATCAATTTCTTCAGGTAATAATTTACTTGTTGTGTTTAAGCTTTTTAAATTAATTAAAATTCTTAATAATCCTGTAAAACTTAAAAATCTAGTTATAGATGATGCCATAATGTTCTGAATTGAAAGCTCTTTTTTATTTCTATAAAAAGAAGGCGAAGTTCCATCAAGTGTAACTACACCTGCTACCAATTCTGGATAACGCTTTGCAAACCCCACTACTTCTATAGCCCCTAAAGAATGCCCTACCAAAAGAAAAGGAGCTTTTTCATTTGATTTTTTAAGTAATTGATATAATTCTTTATTGATCTGTTCTATAGTTCTAGCATTAGAAGTAGAACTACTCCAACCATATCCAAAACGATCGTATACTACAACTCGATTAGTTTCAGCTAATTTAGAAAAAATTGTATAATAATTACCTAAAGAAAATCCCAGACCATTTCCGCATGTAAAGATTATTGTAGGCGTTCCTTTCCCTTTACCATAAATATGAAGATTTCCATCACCTACGTTAATAACTTTACCAAGAGGCCTATACTTTTTTATTTCAAATTTTTTTCGAACTTGATGATAAATAGTACTAATAAATAATAAAATTAATAATAAAATAATAACTTTAAACCCCATTAGAATCACTCCGTTTTATATTCTTTTGTTTTTTTGATTTTTTTTCAATAACATTAATAAATTGCCAATTTTAAAAGGATGTTTTAGAGAAAAATAAAATTCTAATTTAGTTCTAAAATCTGGCGTTATTACATTTTCTATTGAAAAAATTTTATCAGCTAATTTATAACCAACATATTTTGCATTTTTCATCATATCAACAGATATTCCTAAAGATTTTGATGACCTTGTAGCTGTAAGAGGTGGATGCATTACATTAATTTTAACGTTATGTTCTTTAAACTCCATATTCAAACTACGTGTTAATGCTTCTATAGCTCCTTTTGTAGAAGCATATCCATAAATTTCTGGAAATCCTGTTATCCCAACTCCCGAACTAACATTATGAATTATACCAAACCCTTTATTTTTCATATACGGAAACACATGTTTTATTAATCTCAAATATCCAAAATAATTCACATCAAACTCTCTTTTTGTTTCTTCAATAGATTTTTCTAAAAAATTTTTAAATACAATTTGACATGCGTTATTGACTAAAACATCTATTTTACCCCACTTTTTAATAATATAATTAATTACTTCATTAACTTCATCATCGGAAGAAACATCACATTTTTTAACAATCAAATTATTATGTGTGAAATTAATTTCTAATTTTTCAATAATATTTGTTTCAATATCTATTACAGCAATTTTATACCCTTTTTTTAAAAGTGCCTCTGAAATATAATAACCAATTCCTCTATTTCCACCAGTTATCAAAATAACTTTCTCTTTTTCATCGTCATCTATTTTTTCTAAATAATTTTTACTAATTTTTTTATATGGAATATTATTTTTCCTTAAAAATAATAATAAAAACAACTCACTCCCAATCATTCCAAATAAAAATAAAATAATAAAAGATAAATATTCAGGAAATTTATTAAATTCAATCATAGTCAAAATAAAAAAAAGAATGTCCCAAATAAAAGTATAAAAGAAATTAATTTTTTTATATATTTTTGAATTTAAAAACTTCTCGTTAAATCTTTTTACTGAAAAAAAATCAGTTAAAGATTTTTTTAGTAATAACGGGGAAAAAACTGTTGATAGTCCCAAAGAAAAAAATACAAACATTTTAAAATTTTCTATAAAAAAATTTATCTCAAAATTTTTAGTATATAATATTAAAGTGCCTAAAAGATTAAATATAAATATTCCAAAAATCAAAAAATCAATCTTTTTTCTTTCAAAAAAAATTTTTATTATGTATATAATAAAAGAGATTAAAAAAAATAATATTTAATATCAGAGTACTTTGATAAATTATAATAAATCTAAAAAAACTGCCATAAAAATAGAGATTAATAAAAAAATCATTTTTTAAATCACTTCTTAGTTTTTAACAGGGCTTTAATTAATTTTTATGTAAGATGCATTTAAACTAAATTTTCAAAAAATTTTAATTAATATTATTATCGTAATTAATAAAATAATTATCATTACTAATACCACTATTTTTATTAAATCTATAGCAGGAGCCATCATTTGATCTTGTGGAACTAATATTATTAAAGACCAATTAGGAGATCCTTTAACTGGTTGATAATAAGCAATTTGATTTTTACCTTCATGATCTCTAATTATTTCATTTCCAAAATAATTCATTTTTATAAAATTTAATAAATTTGAAGAAATTTCCAACCCTATTTCATTAGTTTGACTGATATTGAATTTAAGAGCAAATCTTCCATCTTTTGTAGCTGTTATTAAACCCGTTCCATCTATTAACATACCATAGCCAATGTTTATAGATTGAACTAAATTTGATAATTGATTTAAAAGTATCGTAGACCCTAAAACACCCATTGTTTTTCCCGATTTATCTTTCACGGCATTTGCTATTATAAATGTAGGTTCATATGATGTTCTTGAAGCAACCACATTTTCTATCACTATGTCTTTTCCTTGATTCATTATTTGATTAAAATATCCTTCTTCTCTTACATTTTCAAAAACACCACTAGTTGTTTGATAATCTCCATTTTTGTCTACATAAAAAAACATTTCAAAAACATCACTTTTAGCTTTCATGTAATTTGATAATTCTGTTCTCATCAAATTCCAATCTCCGCTTCTTACTGAATCTAAATTTGCTAAAAATGAAGTTTCTACAATTATAGAATCTAAAAGCTGGGATAACTCGTTTGTGTGGGCTGATGCCACTTGACTTATTAAATTATCAGATAATTTAAAAATTGAATCATTCGCTTTATAGAAAATAGATGTTCCCATAATAATAAAAGCTATTATTAATACAAAAGTTATTTTTAATACTCTCCCCGTACTTAAAGCCTTTGGTTTTAAGTTATTTTTTTTCATCTTAAACCCCCATTTTTAATAATGTATTATTCTTTTTATTTCATCTTTTTTATTTTAAATGTGATTTCTCCTTAGTTTTTAAAAAATTTTTTCTCTAAAGATTTTAATAGTTAACAAAAAATAATTTAAATATTAAATAACGAATTATACAATAAAGAATTAATATCTATTTACCCAAGGGCATCTTAAACACATTCTAGGTATTTTTTCATCTTTGTTAACATTAATTCGTAACTCTTTATATCTTTCACCGTTCCAGACTTCACTAAATGATTTATTATTTATTTTTTCAACAAAATCGCCAACATTACAACATAAATATGCTTCGCCATTCCATTTGATAGAAATACTAGTAAAAGGAGCATTACAAGTTTTGTCTATTAAATATTTTTCTGCCTTGACATATTTATTGCCTTCCCAAACGTAATCTTCTAATTTTGTTGGAAACATGTCAACATACATATCGTTTTCTTCAGCATAATTTATTGCTTCAGAAATTTTGTTTACAAATTCTTCTGTAACTTCTGCTCTGAATTCTTCTGGGCCAACTACAGGTCCCATAGCTATTCTTTCTACACCTAATTCTTTAGCTAATTTTACTATGTCTGCAATCTCTTTCCAATTATCTTTTTGAATTGATGTGTATATACCAGGTTTTCTATCCTTGCGAATATTTTTTTCATTAGCTATTTCTACTGCTTTTTTCAAATTTTTGCAAATCTGATTAAAATTTGAACCTCTTCTTAATTTTTCAAATGTGTTTTTATTAGATCCATCAAAAGAAACTGTAATTTCAACATTTCTCTCTAAGAGAAACCTGCTCATTTCTTCGCTTAAATAAGTGCCGTTTGTTGAAATATCTATAAAAGCTTCGGGAAGTTTTTTTGAAATTAAATAATCAATTCTTTCTTTAATATCTTTTAAAATTAAAGATTCTCCCCAATTGAAAATTGAATAACTTGTAGTTCCTTCACAAGTTTCATTAACAAGACGTTTAAAAAGATTGATGTCCATTATTCTGCCTTCGTTTATTATTTTTTCTCTGCACATAATGCAATACATATTGCAATCTTCTGTCAAATCCAAATAAACTTTCATAGGGATATCTGGAGTGATTTGAGGCGACATTTTACTAGTAAAATGTTGTAAGCTGTTACTTGTATAAGGTTTCATAATGATTTCTCCTTTATTTTAATTTTATAAAAATGTTTTACAATTTTTTATCTGTTTAATAAAAATTATATAATTTTTTATGTTTTTTTGTAGTGAAAAAAGTAATTAGATAGTGCGGTGTAATTTAATTATGAAATTATTATATAATTTCATAATTAAATTTTTTTTTGATATAATTAGATTATCAATGGTCAGATGAAACTATATTGATTTGATTAATAATTATAATTACTAAAAAGGAGATAATAATTATGAAAAAGATTTTAGTTGATGCTTTGATTTTTTCGTTATTATTTGGAGGATTTATTACTTTGATTCAATTAATAAATCCTAGATTAGAATTACATAATTATCCGCCATCTATAAAAAATAAAGTAGAAAAAAAATCTCCACAAGAAATAAAAATATTTAAAAAATTAGCAATTCCAATGATATTAATTCTTTTTCTTTTTTTGAACGGAACAATATTATATTCATATTGGAATTTTGAAGTATCTTTTATTAAAATTTTTTTTCATTATTTTTTTATTTTATTTTTCTTTAGCCTATTTGATCTTTTTATTTTAGATTGGTTAATTTTCTGCACTATTACTCCAAAATATTTGATTATTCCAGGAACTGATAAAAAATCTGGATATAAAAATTATACTTATCATATAAATGGATCTTTAGGGAAAGGATTAATAATATTATCGATTGCTTCTTTAATTTTTTCAATTACAATGTATTTGCTTTTAAAATTTTTTGTTTGGAATTAAATAATAAATTAGCATTTAATTTTGCTTTTGCAGTTCTTATTTCTTTTTTTTCAATTCGTTTCTCAATTTTTGAGAGCATAATGCTATAGCACTTTTAGGAATTTTCCTGTTATTTTCTTCTTTATAACATTTAATAAAATGGTTCTCTGTAAAAGATAGTGGGTAAAAATTATTGAACGATATTAAGTTATTGAAAAAAATATTGAAACGAATAAATAATCTAAAAACTTTTTAACACTCTCCGCTCTGTCATCTCGAACGACGTTTTTTGGAGGAGAGATCTGCGTTTTTTGTTTTTTTAATAAAATATTTCAAAACATAAAAATAGAAACCCGCAGATTTCTACTCAAAAGAAGGTTTCTTTTTCGTTCGAAATGACAAATCACATAATTTTCTTTTATTATTTATAAGTTTCAATTTTTTATAATTGCTCACAAAAATTTACAGAGAATCGATCTACTCTTTTAATTTCAACTGATTTCTTTTACCTTTACTTTGAAATAAAGCTAACAAAGAGATTTCTAAAACAGAAGTCTCTTTTTCTGTTTTTTTTACAACACTTGCACAATTAAAAAAATTTATATATAATTTTAATAACTATAAAGACATTTATTTTCAAGATATCACAGCAAAAATAGGAGGAGTTTAATGAAAAAAATATATTTTTTATTTGTTATATCAATTATTTTAGTTTTATCTGGATGTTCAAAAAAAGCTTTAGAAGTTAAAAAAAATGATTTTGAATCTTTTAAAATCAATATAAACAATTTGGTAGAAAATGAAATGAAGAAAAATAAACTTGTAAATATTTCTTTTATTTTAGCAGATGAAAATGGTGAAATATGGTCAAATCACTATGGATATTCAGATATAAGCAATAACGCAAAAGCTTCAGGAAATAGTATTTATAGAATAGGTTCGGTTTCAAAAGTGTTTACATCTTTAGCAGTGCTTCAATTATATGAAAAAGGATTAATTAATCTTAATGATCCAATCACAAAATATATTCCGGATTTAAAAATAAAGACAAGATTTGAAAATGACAATATTACTATAAAAAATGTTATTATGCATAATGCAGGGTTTATTTCAGATGTTATTGAGAATTGGTTTGTTGAAGAACCTTTTGAAAATATAGTAAATTATTTAAACGAAGAATATACTATAAATCCACCAGGATATAAGTTTGCATATTCTAATCCCGGATATGATTTGTTAGGAATTTTAATTCAAAATGTTGCCGGATTAAAATATGATGAATACATCAAAAAGAATATTTTTGATGTATTAGAAATGAAAAACACGGATGTTTATCCTGTTAATGAAGAATTTTATGCAAAAGCTTTTGATAAAAATAAAAATCAACTTTTAGAAACCCGATTTAGATCTGTTCCAGCGGGTCTAATACATTCAACTACTGAAGATATGAAAAATTTTATAATAATGTTATTGAATAAAGGTGTTTATAATAATAATAGATTATTAAATGAAGAGACCATATTGGAGTATTCAACAATTCAAAATGGAAATTCTTTATTAGATTTAGATATTAAATTAGGTCTTGGATGGTTTATAGATGACACAATCACGGGAAGCAGAGTAATTCTTCATGGAGGAGATACTACTTATTATCATAGTATGTTGAAAATAGATACAGAAAATAATATAGGAGTATTTATTACATCATCATCAGAAAATTCTGCTAGTTCTGTATTGAAGATATCTCATGAAATATTAAAAAATTATATGAAATATAAAGGTAATGAGATTATAGCACCAAAAAGAAACGATGATTTTAAATACGAAAAAATTAGTGATGAAGAAAAAACAAAAATTTCTGGGTACTATTCGGGCGAACCTGGATTAATAAAAGTTGAAAGTTTGAAAAATAATTTAAAAATAGATTTGATGGGTAATATTCTCGAACTTTCAAAAAGAAATGATGGATTATATCAAGCAAGATATAAAATACTATTTTTTCCAATTAAACTTAAAGATGTAGTTTTCGGATTTAAAGAAATTGATGGCCATGAAGTGATTTATCAGAAACTTAATAATAATATGGAAATTCTATTGGGAACAAAAATTGAAAAACCGAAAGAATTTATAGATATTTGGAAAAACAGAATAGGAAAATATATTCCAAATTTTCATAATCAAACCTTAGCAATTGAATATTTTGAAGTAACTGAAAAACACGGTTTTTTAACAGGTAAAGTAGAAATATATGGCAACACATTCTTTTTTCCATTAAAACCTATTTCAGAAACAGAAGCCATTGTAATGGGACATGGTAGAAATTTAGGAGGAACTATAACCTATTCAGAAAAAGATAATAAGCATTATATTCAAGTATTTGGAAGTGAATTTTATAATTGATAAAAATACTTGTAATGAATATAAGTGTTTTTACCCATAATATTAAGCCTAACGAAATTTTTGAAAGCTTGTTTAATAAATAGGCTATTGGAAGATCAAAAATAAAATGCCTATTTAGGCATTTTATTTTAATAGTTAAAAAAAGAGTAAATTGGAATTCCGTTTTTATATTTTGGATAAAATTCACCGTTAATAAGAGGAGAAGCGTACTTATAAAAGTTTTCATTAACACTCATATTATTATCTCCAATAAATTCTTTAGGTAAATATTTTGTGTGATTTGCAACATTTGAAAGCTCTATCATTTTATATTCTACTTCGTAATTTTTAGAAAGCAATCTATCTATAGTAACCATAAATCCGCTTAATCCTTTTAAAGCAAATTCGACAGCTTTTTTACCCACCATAATCGCCTCTTCAACATCTGCTTTGCTTGAAATATGGCGACCACTTCTTTGAAGATAATCAGGGATTGCGGTATGCACTTTAATATTTAATTCTTTAAAGACCATTCCTGAAATAAAATTACCCACATTTCCGAGCTGTTTATTTCCAAAATTATCTAAATACCCCAAATCAGATAAAAATGCCCCTTTATCATCTTTTATTCCTTCTGAAACAGAAATTCCGCAAAAACCATCTTTCATTACAGATTCTTCTACTAAAGATAAAAATTTTTGTTTATCAAAAGCAACTTCTGGAAGCAGTATAACTTTTGGAGAAATTTTAGAATTTAAAGAACACAATGATGCCGCTGCTGTAAGCCAACCCGCATGTCTTCCCATAGTTTCCAAAACAAAAACTTTTGTGGAATCTTTTGCCATGCTCCTCACATCTAAAAGTCCCTCATACATTGAAACAGAAAGAAATTTTGCAGCCGAACCATATCCCGGAGTATGATCAGTACCAAACAAATCATTATCTACAGTTTTTGGAATGCCTATAACTACTAAATCATAGCCATTTTTTATAGCATAATCATTTACTTTATTTGCTGTATCCATCGAATCATTACCACCATTATAAAAAAAATATTTTATATTTAGTTCTTGAAAAACATTAAATAATTTTTTTAACTCTTCATCTTTTTTAATTTTTTTTCTACAAGACCCAAACGCACTTGCAGGAGTAAAAGGAAGGAGTTCAATTTGCTTAATATCCATTTCAGATAGTTTAAAAAATTTTTTTTCAAAAACACCATTTAAACCATTTTTGCCTATAAAAAGTTCATTAATTTCATTAGTTTCCATAACGCTTTTTATTACACCATATGCTGAAGAATTTATAACACTTGTTACACCACCAGATTGAGCATATAAAGCATTCTTTTTCATTAAATCAACTCCTTAATAAATTAATTAATTTATATTATAACATACCGAAACTTTTATCTTCAATAAAAATTTTGGAAATTAGCTAAAATAAAATTTATTTATATTAATAAAGTATTAAGAACTATTTTTGACATAAGATGTAAAGTGTGATAAAATTAAATGAATAATATTATTATTAATGTAATTTATCTTTATTTAGGAGGGTGATAACGGTGTTAAAGAAAAAATTCTTTGTATTGATGACAGTATTGATTCTTTTAGTATCAAGCTTTGTTTTTTCGGCTGAACAGACATTAGTAATTCTTCATACAAATGATATTCACGGAAGAATTTTAGAAGGTGCTTATGATGGTATGGGGTTCGACAGAATTTCTTCTGTTGTAAACAAATTTAGAACTGAATATGAAAATGTTTTACTTTTAGATGCTGGAGATACAATTCACGGTCTTCCAATATCTAATATTAATCAAGGAGCAGATGTGGTAGCTATTATGAATGCAATTGGATACGAAGCAATGACTGCAGGAAATCATGATTTTAATTATGGAAGTGAAAGACTTGTAGAACTTGATAAAATATCAAAATTTCCGATCCTTGCAGCAAATGTTTTTAATGAAGACGGAGAAAACATACTACCAAGTTTTATAATCAAAGATTTTAATGGGATAAAAGTAGGTATTTTTGGATTAGCAACACCAGAAACGTTGTATAAAAGTCATCCAGCTGGAACTAAAGGGTTAACTTTTGAAGAACCAGCAATAACTGCTCAAAAAATGGTTGATAGATTAAGAGGAAGAGTTGATTTTTTAATAGCTTTAGTTCATTTAGGAATTGATGAAACAACTCTTTATGAAGATAGTACATATTCAGTAGCGGATATTGATGGTATAGATTTAATTGTTGATGGGCATAGTCATACTTTATTAAAAAACGGAATGTATATAAACGATACTTTAGTAGTACAAACACAAGATTATGGGAAAAATGTTGGCGTAGTAAAAGTTACTTTCAAAGATCAAATAATAATGAATATGGAAGCTAGTCTTTTTGAAAAAGTGGAAGCAATGAAAATACCTGCTGACACAAAAATAGTTTCTTTAGTAGCAGAAATTGTTGAAAAACAAGAAGACATGTTATCAGAAGTAATTGGAACCACATTGATTCAATTAGAAGGTAGAAGAGAATTTGTAAGAGCAGGTGAAACAAATCTTGGAAATCTTATAACAGATGCAATAGTTGATTTTACAAAAGCAGATTTTGCAGTAACTAATGGCGGAGGAATAAGAACATCAATAAACCAAGGTGATATTACAATAAGAGATGTTTATACAGTATTACCATTCGGGAATTATGTTGTGACTGTTCCAATAAAAGGTTATCAAATAAAAGAAATTTTAGAAATTGGAGCAGCAGGATATCCAGCACCAGTAGGAGGATTTTTACATGTTTCTGGATTAAGTTATATGATCAATGTTGATGGGAAAGCGAATGATAGAGTTGTAAATATAGTTGTTAAAGGTAGACCTATAAATATGGATGAAACATATTTGATGGCAACAAATGACTTCCTTGCAGCAGGTGGAGATGGATTATCTTTATTAGCAGATTTACCAATAATTGCAATGTATCCAGGTATGGAATCAATAGTAGCAGAATATATAGCAGCAAATTCACCTATTAATTCTCAAATTGAAGGAAGAATAATTGGTATAAGTGCTTACACACTTAAACAAGGCGAATGGCTCGCAAAAGTTGCAGCAGAATACGGAATTTCTTGGAAAACACTTGCAGAAATAAATAACATTGAAGATCCAAACACAGTTTTTGTTGGGCAAGAAATATTAGTACCTATATTAAAATAAGAATTAATTAAAGCGGAGAATAAAATCTCCGCTTTTTTTTGTGATTAAAATATTCTATAAAACCTTAAAATTATATGTTTAACTTTTTCAAAAATTTCTTTTAAATTTTAATGAAATCAAATTTTTATGTTTTAATTTTTCTTAAAAATGATTGTTGTAAAATATTAATTTTATATGAAATTTTAAACAAATCATAAATTTTTTTGAATTAATTAAAAGTTTTAAAATCTAAAAAATATCTTTTTTGAAATGACAATAAGGTTTTTTTCCTGTTTTTTCATAATATCTTTGATGATAATTTTCAGCTACCCAAAAATCAGAGGCTATTTTTACTTTGGTGCTAACAAAAAGATTTTTAGATTCTAATTCAGAAATAACTTTTTCAGCTATTGATTTTTGATTTTCATCTGTATAAAAAATATAGCTTAAATATTGTTCGCCGATATCAGGGCCTTGGCCATTTTTTTGTGAAAAATCATGAATTTCAAAAAAATATTTTACAAG
The DNA here is from genome assembly GCA_964478535.1 of uncultured Thermotogaceae bacterium. Lineage (GTDB taxonomy): Bacteria > Thermotogota > Thermotogae > Petrotogales > Petrotogaceae > CAYZNB01. Next base: position 1,406 of record CAYZNB010000055.1, on the reverse strand, counting down.
AGTTTCATACTCAATTAAAAATGAATCAAAGATTATTTCGACAGCCTCTACGTGTCCAGTAAAACCATAACAAACATCATCATAAGAAGGATTTGCAGTTTTTCCACCAGTATAACCCACTCTAGCATCAATTACCCCGTTCAGTTTTCTGAATAAATATTCTACACCCCAAAAACAACCAGCAGCAAAAATTGCTCTGTTGAATTGAATTTTCTCTGAGTTTTTAACAAAATCTAAAGAAGCAGAGTTAACACAATGCCGAATATTTTTTAAAGTTAAACTTTCACCAATAAAAACATGTCCCAAATGGGCTTCACAGTACGAACAAGTAATTTCTGTTCTCTTTCCATCTTTATCTTCAGAACGTTTAACAGCTCCCGGAATTTCATCATCGAAACTTGGCCAACCACAATTTGAATTAAACTTTGAATTAGAAATATAAAGAGGTAGTCCACAATTTTTACAAATATAAGTTCCATCTTCATAAAATTCATTATATTCACCTGAAAAAGGTTTTTCAGTTCCTTTATCAAATATAATAAATTTTTCATAATCGGTTAAATTTTTTCTTGAAAATGGCATAAAATCACCTCCGATTTATTTAGAAATATAGCAAAAAATGAATAATTTTATTCAACCAAGGTTCAAAGATATTTTAATTATCTAATTATAACACAATGAATTAAAAATTATTTAAAAACAATTTTTTAAAATATCTTCTTTCGAATAAAAATTTTTAATTCCATTTTTTTCAAGAAAATAATCAGCAATATTTTCGTCAGATAAATTAGGATAAGAATTTTTAATTCCTTCAACGATAATTTTTAAATACGATAAAGAAGGAGAAGAAAAATCTAATTTTTTTTCATTAGTAAACGTTAAAATTTCATAATCGTTTTCAAAGCCTATGCTTATTTCTTTTGAATACCATACGCCTTCTTCTTTTTTAATATTAAGAAATTGATTATAACTCACCAAATATATTTTTCCATAAGTCTTATAATTAATATTTTTTTCAAGATTTAAAAAAGCAACTCCTTTATTTTCCCAAGTTTTTGAATTTTTAGCAAAATATAATTCATAAGGTAAAGTATAAGATTTAGAATCAAGAAATCTCGTTTTATCATTGCAACCACTATAGTTTCTTCCGTTATAAACGCCTCCATAAATATAATATAAAAATCTTTTTTCATTAATATTTGATCCGTAACAAGCATACCAAACTAATTTTTTCATTGTATTCTCCTTTTGATCCCGAATTTAAAAAATGGTTCTATGTAAAAAAGTGAAAAGTGGCACAATTTTTTATTATAATCTTTGAAGGTAAATATGGATGAAATAAAGTAGCGAACAATTGAGAATTTTCGTCAAAAAAACAATTGAGCGAATCAAAAAATGCGTCAGAA
>CAYZNB010000054.1:0-17609 GCA_964478535.1 uncultured Thermotogaceae bacterium | reverse complement strand
GATAATATTTTATTATAGTTATTCCTGAGCTCGGGATAAAATAAAAAGATAAAGGTGGCGAAAAAAAATGGAATGGGGTGTTAGTTATAATAATAACATGACGGCACAAGATTATTGGAGCGATCAAAAATACACCGTTGATAAAGCTATAGAACATGGTAAGAATTATGCCACAACTCCAGAAGAATTTAAAGAAGATCTTATGAATGGATTTGAAGGTGCTTACAAAGGGTTTGTAGGAGTGGGTTTTACCGGATTGTTCACGGGTAACCCAAAAGTAATTGTTGGATTGGCTGTAACTGGAGCAATATCTGGTTTTTTCAAAGGATATTCTTCATATTATGATGATTTTTTTCATTTTGGGACTGAAGGAAGTTTTGAAAATATGATTTCTAAAGATTAAATAAATTCAATCTTAACCCCATACACTAAAAATGTATGGGGCATTTCGAAAGATAAAAAAGGAGTTAACCTAATGATAAAAAAACACTTAAAATTTTTTATAATTTCAGGAATTATATTAGTCATTTTATCTTCATTATGGGTATATTTTTACTATGAAATTCCGCCAGAACGAGGAGATAAAAATCATTTTATTTTCTATTTAATATCTCAATTTAATTTTATTCTAATAATTTTTATAAGAACAAAAATAGTTAATTTGAGTTATAAAAAATATGATTCTTTTGGGTTTATTTTAACTTATATAATTACTTTAATTGCGATGAGCATCTTATTAAATTTGAATTATCAAGTGTTTTTAAAGACAAATTTCAAGAACATTCTAAGTTTTGTGAGTACTATAGTTACTATAGAAGTTATTTTTTGGAGTTTTAATTTGATATTTAATAATAATAATAATAATAATAATAAGGATGATGAAAAAAAAGATGATTACTGAAAACTCAATTATAGCTATTATTAATAGAAGCACTTTAAAAATAATAGAGGAAATAAGCATTAATGAATTTAACTTTAAATACAAAAATAGCAAGGTGAAAAAATTGAATTTATTCAAAATGATTACTGGGTAATCCCAAATTCTTTTAATAAAAAAATTCATGATTACAATATAAAAGAAATAACTAATTTATGTTTCGGAGCAAATATATTTAAAAAAAACATATATATTACTAATAATAAATTTTTATTAATTACAGAAATTTTTTTTGCTAAAATTCCTGAAGATATATGTAGTTTTTTATTTTTATTTTCAGAAAAGAATAATATTTTTTGCTATTTTGAGGGTAATTCTGTATATTTTAAATCTATTAATTTGCATTTGAGAAAGTTTAATAAGGTTATTAGTAAAGTGTTTATTAATGATCCAAAAAGGAAAATGTTTATAAATATAACAATATTTATAAACGGAAAATGTGTTTATTATGAAAAATTAAATATATTTTTAATGAATTACAAAGAAAATTTTAGATTAATTTGTGAAGAAAAGATTTTATCATTTAAAGGATAACGGAGGTAGAGAATGAGAAAATTATTTATTTTATTTTTACTTATTATGAGTATTTCTGTATATTCAATAAATTTTACGGTTGAAAATATTGATTTTGAAGATGCTCCTGAAATTAAAACTGAAAATAAAATAGGCATAGGTTTTAAAAACGAACCACAAGAAATGACTTTAACTGAAAAATTATTAAAATATTCGCACCTTTGGGGTTTAAAAGGAGAAGTTAAAAATCATGTATCTAATGATATAGAAATTGATTGGTATGAAGATCAATTTGAAACAGGAGAATATGGAAACATAAATTGTGTACCTACTGCAGCAGCAATGGCAGTGAACTGGTATAATAAAGAAATAATAACAAATGGGGAAGAAATAAGAAATTTATATTTAGAAAAGAAAAATATAGACGGATTGTGGTATTTCCAAAATTTAACAGATTTTTTGAAAGAAAGCGATATAGAATTTGAAATTTACCATATCTTTCTTAATTTTAGATTTAGAATTATTAATAGACTAAAAGAAGAGATAGATAAAGGAAATATAATAATGTTAGGTGGAGATATGAATAAAATTTCTTCTAATATAAACCCATATGAAAGAACAGGAATTTTTTATAACGCAGCAAACTCAACTATGCATCATGCTTTTATAATAAAAGGATATGTTGAAACAGATGAAAAATTATATTTTGAAATATATGATCCTATATCAAGAAAAGAAAAAAATAAAGATGGGACACCAAGAGGAAAAAACAGATACTTTTTAAGCAACGAAATAGAAGAAATACTAATTTATAATGTTAATCGACCCATAATTTTTATTAAAAATAAACCTTAACGCAATTAGATTCATTTTAAATAAATAAAAAAATAAATTAATCAGCAAAAGGAATTACAGGAGTTAATAAAGGATCAGTTTTATCTTCTGAATTTTTAAAAATAAATAAAAACGTTATAATTATGTTGAATGAGATGAAAAAAATTGAGAGAAAACGTCAATATAAAAATGTCAAAAATTAAAGAAAAAAATCATGAAAGGTTTTATGTAGTGTAACAGCCACGCGTTTTTTGCACGGCGTTACAGCACAGACAACAACATTTGCATGAAATATGAAATCTTATATAAATTAGTAGTATTTTTTAATTTTTTATTTTTATTCTTCCGAACCCTCAAAAATTATACCCATAAATAAAAAAACATCCTCGTTTTTTCTTCTCAAACAACAAAAACTTAAAACCCTTTCTAAAAGAACTTTACAAAGATTTTTTTACCTTTTCTTTCATTATTTGCGATTGTTAACTCTCGGTTAAACAATATAACCTTTATTAAAAAAGGAATTCAGGCGATGGCATTTTTTGGTATTTCAACTTAGATTTAGTATTATTACTTAATTTATAATATTTGGAATAAAAAATACAAAAAATAAGGGGAGTGATTATTAAAACAAATTCTGATATCAATTTACAAATCAAAAAATATATACAGAAAATAAAATTTTATAATCTAAAAAAATCTCTAATTTAAAAATATCAAAACAGAGAATATTTTCTATTATGTTTTTAATTGTAATAAAAATTAATTTAAAATTAATTAAGTAAAATATAATGATTTATGAGTTTAATCGATTATAATTCTTGATAATGCTCTGTTTTTTTTTTTTTTTTTTTGTGGTTTGTGTTTATTAAAAACATATGATAATATTTTATTATAGTTATTCCTGAGCTCGGGATAAAATAAAAAGATAAAGGTGGCGAAAAAAATGGAATGGGGTATTAGTTATAATAATAACATGACGGCACAAGATTATTGGAGCAATCAGAAATATACTGTTGATAAAGCTATAGAACATGGAAATAATTATTTAAACTCTTTTGAAGATTTAGGAGAAAGAATTGCTGAAACAGCTACAAACGTTAATGACACAGTGTCTTTATTTATAGCTGAAAATCTTATGTATGAACCAACGGGGTTTGGTGGCGGTGGAGCAAGTGGATACGATGCATCGCAAATGTTTACTGCAACTGACGGAGTATTTTAAAACATTTTAATTTTTAGAGGTCGCAGATAACTTTGCGATCTCTAAAAAAATTTATTTTACTAAAAAATCATAAAGGGGTTTGTGAAATGAAAAATTTTATTGATTTAAACGAAGTTATTTTAGAAAAATTTAATTTATTTACTATATCTGGAAAAATTTTTCCTATAAAAGATTATTTTAAAATAAAAGAACATTACATTGTAAAACATGATAATATTTTAATGCCTTTTTCTTTAAATAATGAAAAAATTGAAATTATCAACAATCAACAATGGTTGAATCCAAAAATATCAAAAGATTTCAATTTTAAAAATTTTATTCATTCAGAATATTTTTATGGTGTTCGCCAATATCAAGAAAATTTATATGTTAGCGATAATATTTTTTCTATTTATACAAAGGTTGAAATACTAGATTCTTTCGATAATTATTCGGGTCTTTTTTTTATAATTTATGATGAAAAAAATAACTATTTTTTCAATTATTATGATAATTCTAAAAAGCGAGTAATAAATAGATTTTCAATAAATCCTAAATTTATTAATTCTTATTTAACGATAAATGTTTTTTTAAATGGAAATCAAATCTATGAAAATTCTTTTAAATTATTTAAACAAACATATGGAAAAAATAATTTTAATTATGATGCAGGATTTTCAATTAGAGGATAATGGAGGGTGCAAATGAAAAAGAAAATAATAGGATTAAGTATATTGCTAATTTTAGTTATTGTTATAATAACAATATTTTCATTAAATAAAAATATTGGATTTGAAGATTTTACAGAAGGAAAAGGAACAATTGATGATCCTTATTTGATATCAAGTGCTGAACAATTAAATAATATTAGAAATCATATGGATAAACATTTTAAATTAATTTCAGATATTGATTTTTCAAGATATAAAAATTGGGAACCGATAGGAACATACCCTTTAAGACATGGACAAAAAAGTGGTTTTTATGGAACATTTGACGGAAATGGTTATGTTATCAAGAATATTAGGATATCTGACACAAATAAAAATCATGTGGGGTTATTTGGTTTTATAGAAAGAAGAAATGATTATTATGGGGAAATCAATAACTTAAAGCTTGAAAACATTAAAATTAGAGGTAATAATTTTGTTGGAGGAATTGTAGGGTTTAATGAAGGGATTATATTAAATTCTTCAGTAAACGGTAATATAAAAGGAAATGATAGTGTTGGAGGTTTTGTTGGAGTAAACTCAGGAATAATAAAAAATAGTTATTTTGAAGGAGTTGTGCAAGGAGAAAAACTAATAGGAGGATTCGTTGGAGATAATCTCATTTTGGACAAAAGAGAAATTTACATTAAAAACTCTCACTCAAATGCTAAAGTTAAAGGAAATCAGGTTGTTGGAGGTTTTGTTGGAAGAAATCATTCAAATATTTTTAACAGTTATTCATTGGGAAATGTCGAAGGTAACAAAATCGTTGGTGGATTTATAGGAGCAAGCAGTAAATACAGTATTACATCGAATAGTTATTCAAAAAGTAATGTGGTTGGAGAAGAAATTTTAGGAGGATTTATAGCAGGGAATTTTGGAAAAATAGAAAATAGTTATTCAATTGGTAATATTGAAGGAAAAAATTTTATAGGTGCTTTTATTAGTGCAAATTCTGGAAAAATAGAAAACAGTTATTCAACCGGAAATGTAAAAGGTGAAGTAGGGATAGGAGGTTTTATTTTTATAAACGAGGAACAAGGAATTATAGCAAATAGCTATTCAACAGGGCTTATTAAAGGCAAAGAAAATGTTTCTGGATTTATAAATGAAAATAATGGTGTAATATTATCCTCATATTATGACCATGAAAGAATAAAAATATCTGATAATATATCTAAAGAATTTAAAAGAACAACAAATGAAATGAAAACAAAATCAACTTATATATCATGGGATTTTGAAAATATTTGGGAAATAGACGAGGGCATATCTTATCCTTACTTTAAATGGCAAGTTGAGTGAATTTTGCCTAACTCATTTTTAAGGAGGAACTTTCATATGAAAAAGAGTTTTATATTATATATTTTTTTATCTTTAATTTTATTATCATCATGTTCATTTGAAAAAATATTTACAGAAGGAAAAGGAACAATTGATGATCCTTATTTGATATCAAGTGCTGAACAATTAAATAATATTAGAAATCATATGGATAAACACTTTAAACAGGTAAATGACATTGATTTATCTGTTTACGACAATTGGGAACCTTTAGGGAAAATTATTGAAATAGATAATTCTAAAAATATAGCTTTTACAGGCACTTATGACGGAAACAATTATTCAATTTCAAATTTAAATATTTTCAGGTCTGAAGAAGAGTTTATAGGATTTTTTCGTGCTTTAGATAAAAAAGCTATCGTAAAAAATGTAAGATTAGAAAATGCAAATATCGCTGGATATAACAGAGTCGGTGGTATTGCTGGTTTTGTAAATGAAGGAACAATTGAAAATTCATATGTAAGAGGCAAGGTACAAGGAGAAATAAGAGTCGGTGGAATTACAGGATCTTTTTCAGATAAAGCGAAGTTACAAAATTCAACTTCTGAAATAGAGATAAAAGGTACAGAACGTGTAGGAGGATTAATAGGCATCAATTTTGGAGAAATTATAGATAGTCATTCAAAAGGAATAGTGACCTTTTTAGATTCTACAAATTCTGAAAATAATAATTTTATTGGAGGAGTTACAGGGGATAACTACGGAAAAATTATTAACAGTAGTTTTGATGGAAAAATATATGGAAATGATTTTATAGGTGGAATAACTGGAAAAAATAAAGAAATTATTGAAAATTCTTTTTCATTTGGAGTTGTAAGTGGAAACAGTGAAGTTGGTGGAATAACTGGATTTAATACATATAGTGCCGAAATAAGAGAATGTTCTTCCGAAAATATTGTAAGCGGAAATAAATGTGTGGGAGGACTTGTAGGAAGTAACGAAGGCATTATTATTGAATCAAAATCTTTAGGAAGTGTTAGTGGAAATTTTTATTTAGGAAAATATATAGGATTAAATTCTTTTACGGGAAATGTTGATTTCAAAAATGATTTGGATAATATAACTGAAAATAAAATAGGGTTAGATTTTAGATATGAACCGCAAGAAATGACTTTAACTGAAAAATTATTAAAATATTCGCACCTTTGGGGTTTAAAAGGAGAAGTTAAAAATCATGTATCTAATGATATAGAAATTGATTGGTATGAAGATCAATTTGAAACAGGAGAATATGGAAACATAAATTGTGTACCTACTGCAGCAGCAATGGCAGTGAACTGGTATAATAAAGAAATAATAACAAATGGGGAAGAAATAAGAAATTTATATTTAGAAAAGAAAAATATAGACGGATTGTGGTATTTCCAAAATTTAACAGATTTTTTGAAAGAAAACGATATAGAGTTTTTTATAGATAATATAAAATTTAATATTATTAATAAATTGAAAGAGCAGATAGATAAAGGAAATATAATAATATTAGGTGGAGTTATGGAAGAAATTTCTGTAAGCTTAACTTCTTTTGAAAAAACAGGAATTTTTTATAATGCAACAATTATAGAAGAACTTCATGCTTTTATAATAAAAGGATATGTTGAAACAGATGAAAAATTGTATTTTGAAATATATGATCCTATATCTGGAAAAATGAAATGTTTTGATGGAATGCCAAGAGGAAAAAATAGATATTTTTTAAGTGAAGAGATAGAAAATTTAATAATTAATAGAAATAGTTGGCCGGTGGTTTTTATAAAAAATATGATTCTTTTTGATTTATTTTAACTTATATAATTACTTTAATTGTGATGAGTATATTATTAAATTTAAATTATCAAATATTTTTAAAAATAAATTTCAAGAATACTCTAAGTTTTGTGCGTACTATAGTTACTATAGAAGTTATTTTTTGGAGTTTTAATTTGATATTTAATAATAAGAAGGATGATGAAAAAAAAGACGATTATTGAAAATTCAATTACAATTATTTCAAAAAATATTCTTGAATTTTCTTTTAATTCCGTAATCACCCCAGAAATGGGTTGAAAATGGTAGAGTAAAAATAATATCTCAGAGGTGAAAAAATATGTGAAATAAAAGAAAATATGATTCTGAATTTAAGTTAAAAAATTCATTGAAAGGATTTTAAAAATGAAAAAACAAAAACATTTTTTTGATAATATTTCTATATTTTTTTTGCCTTTACTCTTTTTAATAATATTAAATTCTTTTTATCCTATAAAAGATTTATCAAGTTTTAATTTTTTTAAAATAATAAATAATTTTATACCTTTTTATATTTTGATATGTTTAGGGTTAAGCGAATTGGAAAAACGAGAATATTTTATAAACGGTCAAATGAAAGTTGTTTATGCTTCTTATTTAATAAAAAATTTTGTTTATTTATTTCCTTCATCTTTTATGGTTTTAATAATTTTTGATTTATTTCCTTTTTTGAAATCTTTGCTTCTTAATTCTTTATTTGTTTTTTTATATATAATTTTTAATATTATATATAAAAAAATTGCTGAGTTTATAAAAAGATAAAATTTATTAAAAAAATGCTTACAGAGTTAAAAATATCAAATTATTCTTTTATATCTGAGAATAATTTTTACTCTAATTCTACAAAAAAAGCTTCCATATTCCAGCGGGAAAAATAAAATTTAATTTTAACATATAAAGAAAGGTGAGAAAAATGAAAAAATATACTCTTATGTACATATTAAATGTTTTTTATTTTATTATAATAAACTTATTTATTTCTTTTGAAGGTTTTTATTCGCTACCTAACATATCTGTTGAATTTATTAAAAACTATTTATTTCTTTTGATTATTTATTTTATTATAAAAAAAGAAGTTATATTTCTTTTAGTTTTTTTATTTTTCGTTTATTTAAATTCGTATGTAATTTACGCAAATATTTTTTCAGGCGATTTGCACATTGTTATAAAATTAATATCTGTTATTATTTATATATCTCTTTTAATTATAGGTTATATTTTTTTAAAAAAAGAAGAGGTTAGAGAAGAAGAAAAATTTAAAAAAACATCAAAAGTTTTACATGAATAGCGAAGTAATAACTGAAAAAGATAAAGGAAAGAAAAAATTTAATCAACAGTACTTGGAATACTCTTATTAATAGTACCTATATTCTTTTCAGCATTTTTTATGGCAGGAATATCTTATACAATAAGCTTAAAACTTCCAAACGAAGTAATTTATGAAACCGTTATGAGTTTAGTAATTCTCTTTCTAATTTTTATGAGTATGGCATTATTCCCAACAGAAAACGTCTCAATTTTTTTATTTCAGTCAAAACACTTGAAAAAAACTGATAACTAATATCACTAAAAAAAGATGTTAAAGCATCTTTTTTTGTTTTATTCTTCCAAAACTTCAAAAAGTATACCTTTTAATTAAAAACTATTTCTAATATATATTTATTAGTATCTTTAAACTTAATAATATTTTAATTTTTTAAAATGAGATGAAAAAATTGGAATACTGAAAAACCTGTCCACCCCATCAATCTTTTGTTGAAAATAAAGACAATTTAAAGAAAAAATTCATAAAAGGTTTTATGTAGTGTAACAGCCACGCGTTTTTTGCACGGCGTTACAGCACAGACAACAACATTTGCATGAAATATGAAATCTTATATAAATTAGTAGTATTTTTTAAGTTTTTATTTTTAATCTTATGAAAAAATTCAAAGGTTATTTGTATGCTGTAACGCCGTGCAAAGTGCAGCGTGGCTGTTACACTACATTAGAACATGAAATGAAAAAACGGAAAGATTTAAAAAGGAAGTATGAATCAAATAAAAAAAAGGATGCTTACGCATCCTTTTTTTTATACATCTCTTTTTTCTATTAAATTTAACATAGCTTGTGCTGCAATTAATGGACCTGTTTCTTCAAATCCATCTACACCGAGTTGAGTTTTAATTTCTCCAACTACAACACCACTATCAATCATAGCTTTTAAATATCTTTTAGAGATTTTTTCATGTGCTTCTTTTCTTTGAACAGCGCCAAATGGGTTTGCAAAATAAGAGTATGTCAAGCCTTTTTCTGTAGTAGTTCCTTTTGCCATTCTTGCTCCTGCAGCAAATATTTCATACGCTTTTTCAGGATCTGTATAATATTTTGCTGAATCTTCTTCGCCTTCAATTTTTTCAAAATTGTTAGCATAAAAGAAGTAGTCTATTTTTGTAGGTTTAATTATATCCGGATAATTTGAATATGGCACTATTACTCTTGCGTTTATTTCATTCGGATTCATAAATATACTTCTATCCATTTGTGAATATGCATAACCTGGTTGTAAGTCATCAAGTCTTACAAAGGCTCCTGTTTCTGTTCCATATGAGATTACTGTTCCATCTTCTGTTATGTCTAAAGATCCCATATCGTCTATAAGGATATTTACTTCTGAAACATTTTCTTCAAGTCTGTTAAGAGCATCTATAGTTTCAGATTTTCCTGCTCCGCTATCTCCAACAAGCATCACATTAGCTTTTTGACCTGATTTTAATTTAATTTCAGCTAACGCTCCATGTATAGGAAGTTTTTTCTCATCTATTATAAGAAGGTTATGCATTGTTAAAATCATTTTTTTCATGTATCCGAAATAGTCTATAATAGGATCATCCATAATCATAGAAACGTATGTTCCATCTTCTTCTTTATAAATTACACCTTTGTAATCTTCTTCAGATTCAAAATTTTCTTTGTCTACACCAAAGAAATAAATTCCATCTGGTTTTTTATGTTCTAAAACATTGAATCCCGCAAATTCAAATATGTTTGCTGTTCCTGCTGCTAATGCAAAATAATCTTTATTAACTACAACGTATATAAGTTTTGTTCCTGCAAGTATCGGGAATATCAACCAGTTTTCTTTATTTTTTAATTTTATATTTTCTAAATAAGGTTTATCTTTTACTTTGAAAAATCCGCCTCTTTTATTTATTCTTGTATAAAAAATAACTGGTGGTTCGAAAACTGTACTCCAAACATAATCCATGTCATAAATAAGTGGATAATTTAATTTTGCTTTTTCTGATACATTTGGTTTGTCTATTATAAATCCAGCTTGAGCTCCACTCGGAAGCTGTCTTAACACTTTAACTCTTGAATTTGAAATGTTTACTAATATTTGTCTATAAACACTTAAAACAAGACTTTTTAAATCAGAATTATTTTTTATAAGTTTCATCTGTTTGTAAATTCTATCTGTAGAAACGGTTGTGAAAGAGTTTTTTTCAATCATAAATCTGTGTTTATTTCTCCAAAGATTGAACAATCCTTCAACAAATTTTACAAGTGTATCTTGCATTCCAGCAAGTTTTGGAAAAGAATAATATTTCGAGCTATCAATCTTTTCCAAAGGGTTAACAGCTAATGTTTGGAGCAAATGAACTAATCCGTCTATATCATATTTATCTTCGGCCTTATAATCGTTTATATTTTTTATAAACAAATTAAAAAAAGGCATTAATGAGTTTCTTTTTTCCTGTGATATTTCTATTAATTCGACAAGAATTTCCCTTAAAGCGTTTGAATTTAAAACCTGTTTTATGGTGTTGTAAGATGTTTCTCCTCTAATAACAATAGTTCTGATAAAAATCCCTCCTTTGAATTTGAACGCACGTGACGTTTCATATTTCTCCGAAAATATTTCCTATATAATTCGACAATGAATCTATTCCTGTATTTTTTAGTGTTGAAACGGGGAAATACATAAATTGCCCGTATTGAGATAACTCTGATTTTATTTGGGCAAACATTTTATTTTTTTCATTAGTTTTTAATTTATCTTCTTTTGTTAGTATTATAGAAAAAGGGATATCCATCGATTTAAGCCATTGTATCATTTGATGATCAAGATCTTTTGGTTTATGTCTATGATCTAATAATAAAAATACTGTTTGTAATGTTGTTGAAAGCTCAAAATATTCACTCATAAGAATTTCCCATTTGTCTTTTTCGCTTTGTGGGCCTACGGCATATCCATATCCTGGTAAATCTACGAAATAATATTTTTGATTTACAAGATAATAGTTTATTGATCTTGTTTTTCCAGGTTTAGAACTTGTTTTTGCTATTGTTTTATTAAAAATTTTATTTAAAAGACTTGATTTACCTACATTAGATCTTCCGGCAAAAGCAACTTCAAGTTTTTCATTTAAATGTAATTTTGATTTTATAAAAACGGTATCAGTTAATTCAACTTGTTTAATTTTCACAATTCATGCCTCCAACTAACGCTTTTTCTAAAACGTCATTTATATCTTTTGCAAAATTCATTTTAATTTTTTCTTTAACTTCTTCTGGAATTTTTTCAACGTCTTTTTTGTTATCAAATGGTATAATAACTTCTGTTATTCCTGATCTATATGCAGCAAGAATTTTTTCTTTTATACCACCCACTGGAAGAACTTTTCCTCTTAAGGTTATTTCACCAGTCATTGCGAGATTATTTTTTATTTTTTTATTAAGTGCTGTTGAGATTAAAGCGGTTGTTAAAGTTACTCCTGCAGAAGGTCCGTCTTTTGGAACAGCTCCTTCAGGAAGATTTATATGGAAATCATTTTTTTCAAAAATTTCTGAACATTCTTTTGAAAATTTTTCAGTTATTTTTCTAGATAAACTTAAAGCTATTTTTGAAGATTCAACCATAACTTCGCCAAGTTTCCCTGTTGTTATGAGTCTTCCTTTACCCTTAAAAGATAAAACTTCCACATCTAATATAGTTCCTCCATAAGCTGTCCAAGCAAGACCTGTAACTACTCCCACTTCAGGCTCATCATTTTTCTTAGTGTCAAAATAAGGTGCAGGCCCTAAAAATTCATTTAAGTTTTTAACAGATATTTTTACAATTTTTTCTTCTTCTACATACTTTAAAGCGGCTTTTCTAAATAATTTTGATATTTGTCTTTCAAGACTTCTTACTCCGGCTTCTCTTGTATATTTATTTATTATTTCTTTTATAACTGCAGGAGATATTGTTATTTTTTTAGAGTCTAACCCGTGTTGTTCTTCCAATTTTGGAAGTATGTATTTTTTTGAAATGTTGTATTTTTCAAGATCTGTATAACCATTTATATATATCAATTCCATTCTATCAAGAAGTGCTGGTGGTATTGTATGAGCAACATTTGCAGTAGTAACAAAAATAGCTTTTGATAAATCTACGGGTATTTCTAAATAATGGTCAGAAAAAGAGTGATTTTGTTCAGGGTCAAGCACTTCTAATAATGCTGCTCCCGGATCGCCATGATAAGATGTACTCATTTTATCTATTTCATCTAAAACTATAACAGGGTTAATAACTCCTAATTTTCTTATGTTTTGAATTATTCTTCCAGGCATAGCTCCTACATATGTTCTTCTGTGTCCTCTTATTTCAGATTCATCTCTAACTCCACCTAAAGATATTCTGCCAAATTTTCTACCGAGTGCATCTGCAATAGATTTTCCAAGAGTTGTTTTTCCTACCCCCGGAGCTCCTACAAAACATATTAAAGGTGATTTTGTATTTTTAGATAGTTTTCTTACAGATAAAAATTCTAATATTCTTTCTTTTATCTCTTCTAATCCGTAATGGTTATCTTCAAGAGTTGCTTTTGCTTGGGTTATCACAAGGTTATCTGTAGTTTCTTTTTTCCAAGGAAATTCTATTAACCAATCAATATAATTTCTGATAACATTCGCTTCAGGCGAATAAGAAGACATTTTAGATAATCTTTCGATTTCTTTTAACCCTTTTTCAACAACGTGTTCAGGGTAATCACCTTGTTTAAATTTGTTTTTTAATTCATGTAATTCTTTTTCATCATCTGTATCGAGTTCTTTTCTGATTTCTTTTAACTTTTCTCTTAAATAATATTCTTTTTGATGTTTTTCCATTTTTTCTCTAACTCTTAATTCTAAATCTTCTTCTAGTTGTAAGAGTTCGAGTTCTCTTGTTAAAATTTCGAGTTCGTCTTCAAGTCTTTCTTTTATGTCAATTATTTCTAAAAGCTCTTGTTTTTCTTCTAATTCGAGAGGAAGTACAGAAGCAATTAGATCACTTATTATTTCTGGATCTATAGTTTCTTCTATTGCTATTATAACTTCTTGAGGGAATTTTTTTGTAAGCTCAAGATATTTTTGAAATAATTGTTTAAGTTTTCTAACTAAAGCTTGTGCTGTTTTTGTGTTTTTAAATTTTGAGTCGAGTATTTCGATTTCGAATAAAAAAATATTTTTTGTTTCTACTATTTTTGTAGTTTTTGCTCTTTTTATTCCTTCGACTAATACTTTATATTCTCCATTAGGCATTTTAGATATTTGAACTATTTTACCTATAGTACCTATTTCATATAAATCTTCAGTGTTAACATCTTCTGTTTCAATCGCTTTTTGAGATACAAAAAATAAATAACCGTTTGTTTTTTCTAAAGCTTCTTCAACTGCATTTAAAGAATTTTCTCTTCCTATATACATTGGTAAAACGGCATTAGGATAAAGTAGCATTTTTGTTCTTGTGGGTATTACCGGTAATATTTTTGGTATATTTTTTTTGTTTGATTGGTCAATATATTTTTCAAGAATTTCTTTTTTTTGAGCCATTTCTTTTCCTCCGTTTAATAAATATTTTTCAGCCATCTTATATATATTATACTTCCTTCGTGTATGCTTATCTTTACTTTATTTTTAACAGTCTGATTGCTTACACCTATAGGGTTGAATTTTTCTATATGAAAATTATTTAATTCGTATTTAAATCCGGAAAGAGATATTTCAGCATCTCCGCCTATTTGAAATACAGACCAAGTTTCATCTTTTTCAACTTCAAATTCTTTACTTTTACTTAAAAATCCGGATTCTAAATATTCTTCAACTATTTTTGGATTTAAAAATCCATATTTTGCAATTAAATAAAAAGAAGCAAGACTATGGTCTATTCTTTTGCCTAGAACACCTGAAATTTCTGTATTGAATATTTTTAGTTTTTTCGCAAAGGCTAGTGCCAATTCTGTGTCTGTTTCATCTTTTTCAAAAGGATATTTTATTATTTGAACATTATTTTCTTGAGCCCATAAGACTTCTTCTTCTGAAGCGGAATCTAAATCTCCTATAAGATAATTTGGGATTATATTCAATTCTTTAAAAATTTTTATTCCTGAATCACACGCTATTGTGATTTCGGCGTCTCTTATTTTTTTCTCGTAAAAACTTAAACTACTGTTGAGTTCGCCTCCTGAAATTATATAAATTATTTTTGTTCACCTTCTTTTAATTCATTTTTGTATTTGTTAACGGTTCTTCTCGCTATTTTTATTTTGTAATCGTTTTCTAAAATATTTTGTATCTTGTTATCTGATAAATCAAAATTTTCTTTAATCACCTTGTTTATAATTTTCTTTTTAATAATTAATGTTTTTTTAGTATCAAAAAAAAATGATAATTCCATAAGCTGTCCGTTTGGAAGCTGTATTACTTTATTTCTAACGGTTCTGCTTATTGTTGAAGGGCTAACTTGTAATTTTCTTGCTGTTTCACGGATTTTAAGAAAGTTTATTTTTTCACTATTTTTAAAATAATCACTGTTTGTTTTTAAAAGTAATTCCGAAATATTTTTTAAAAATGTTTTTCTTTTTATAATAAAAGATTTTAAAAGAAAATATTTTTCTTTTATTTTTTCGATAAATTCTATAGTTTTTTTATCTTTAATATTTTTATATTTTATATAATTTTCTAAATTTATTTCTGGTAAATAAGGTTCTTGTATTTGAAAATAAATTTCTCCGTTGTAATTATAAAAAATTATGTCTACATTTTTTTTAACATTATAAATAGCTTGTGTGTTATAACTTCCTAAAGGTGTTCCAGTTTCTCCTAATTGTTTTCTAATTTCTAAAGCATCTTTTAAAGTTAGTTCAGCAAATCCTGTAGGGCCTAAATTTTTAAGAGTTTCATGAATCTCGTTAAATTGCAAATGGGTTATTTTATGAGTAGCAATAAATTCGTCTGTTTCCAAATCTAATATACCGTTTTTATCTATATGTCTTAACAAATCAAGAGCTGTTTGTTCAAGTTCATTTGGCACTAAAGCTAAATAATAAGGTTCTATTTCTTCAATTAAAGTTTTTTCTTGTTCTGTATAATCATAATCAATTTCACTTAAAGTGTTATTAAAATTGAAATTTTTGTCGTTTTCTATAAAAATATTACTTTGTAAGTGTTCTTCTATTTGTTGTTCAAGATCTTCATACGAGATATCGAGAAATTTTATTAAATTAAGGGTTTTCGCTTTTACTGTTAATTTTGTTTTTGCTTTTAATTTGGGCTGTATTTTATTATTTCTCATTTTGTAAATTTAAAAAAGTTTTATAAAAATTATCTATTATAAGTTTAGGAGTAACAAAATAATCAGTAAATTCTTCTTTTAAATCAGAAGCAGTTTTATACATTATATACGACGCTGCTATTGCAGCATCGGTTATTGACTTGCCTTGAGCAACAAAAGCAGCAGCAACGCCCGTTAAAACATCTCCTGAGCCTCCTTTTGATAATTCTTTTCCGCCTTCAACGTTGAAAAAAGTATTTTTGCCATCAGTTATAATTGTTGTTGTTGATTTATACATTATAGTAATGTTATGCTCAAGAGCAATTTGCTCAAGTTTTTCAAGGTTATTTTCTGTATTTTCAAAAGATTTTTCCATTTCACCCGAATGAGGAGTAATTAAAGTATTTTCCAATTTAAAATTTTTAATACATTTTATTGCGGCTGCATCGACAATTATTTTTTTAGATTTTCCATATTTTTTAATCACTTCAACAAAAAAATCGTGTGAGTTGAATGAACAACCAGAGCCTATAACTATAACATCTGCTTTTTCAAAATCTTTTTCATATGTTTCTATTAAATTAACATCAAAAAAATCACTGTTTGTTTTTTCGCATATAACAGATGGTTCATAGCTTATTATGTTTGAAGTGTCTACACAAGTTATAAGTTTAACTATTCCTGCACCAGATTTTTGTGCAGCGGTTGCCGTTAATACAGCAGCACCCGGATAAGCTTTTTCTCCGGCAAACACTAATACAAAACCTCTATCGTATTTATGTTTTATATATTTATAATCAATTAAAATCCTTTTTACAAAATCACTTGTTATAACTCTTCTCGTTATATTCTTTTCATAGGATCTATCAAAAGAAAGAGTTGCTATTTTTATTGCACCACAATAATTTTTTGAAGGTTCTAAAACATGTCCTATTTTTAAATATCCAAATGTAACTGTTATATCAGCATGAATAGATGTTTCGGCAATTTCTCCGGTATCCGAATTAACTCCTGTTGGAATGTCTATTGAGATAATATTTGCATCAGAAAAATTTACCTTGTTTATTATTTCTTTTAATTCATCATTCAACGAGCCTTTTAATCCTATTCCTATTATTCCGTCAACAACTGTATCATAATTTGAAAATTTTATATCGTTTATATTTTCAAATTGAACATTAAAATTTTCTGCAATTTGTTTTTGTAAAATAAAACCTTCAGAAAAATTCTTATTATTTCCAACTATTGAAATTGTAGTGTTATATCCTCTATTTTTTAATATTCTTGCTGAGGCTATTGAATCTGCTCCATTATTACCATTTCCTGCCAGAAACAAAATCTTTTTTGGAATAGTAGATTCTATAACATCAGATAAAGCAAAAGCGGCTTGTTCAATTAAAACTTCTTCTTTTATTCCTTTTAAAATAGTTTTTTTATCTATTTCTTTTGTTTGAAAAGAGTTTAAAACATACATAAAAAACGCCTCCAATATTATTCAACTTTTGCTTAACTATTATATTTTATCATATCAAAGCCTTTTGCTTCAAGTGGCACGAAAAAGCAGGAAAGAAAAAAATTATTAGTTGGAAAGTAGAAAGTTGGTCAGTTGAAAGGAAAAACATTTTAATATTAACCGTTTTTTGCTTTTAATGTAGTGTAACAGCCACGCTGCACTTTGCACGGCGTTACAGCACAGGCAAAAACATTCATCTTTTGCGTTAAACAATGGTT
>CAYZNB010000053.1:0-17601 GCA_964478535.1 uncultured Thermotogaceae bacterium | reverse complement strand
TTACCCTCAAACCATTATAATAAAAAACCGCCAAAAGTATCATTTCTTTTCAATACTTTAAACGTTTAACCAATTAAACATTTTTTGTTTTTCCTTACCAACTTAAAAATCATATTTACCCTCAAACCATTATAATAAAAAACCGCCAAAAGTATCATTTCTTTTCAATATTTTAAACGCTTAACCAATTAAACATTTTTTGTTTTTCCTGACTGATTTACAGAGAATTTTAAAAGTGGGTTAGTTAGAAAATGAAGTAGAAATAAAAAATATCAAATCACTTTTTTTGTATATTTATTAAAATAAATATATCTTTCTTAAAATTGAAAAATATTAGACTAATAATTTTTTTGTAAGATCCCCCTATAAGCAGTTTCATCTATAAAAAACAAAAAATCAAGGAGGGTCTATTATGAAAAACTGTACTAAATTAGTTTCTAAGGTTTTACTTGTAGTTATGTTAGTGTTGTTAGTAAGTAGTTCTTTCGCATCATCGTTTAAAAGCATGGAAAATTATTATTCTGGAAGAGCTCCAAAGTATGTGTTTGTATTTATTGGTGACGGTATGAGTTTTCCGCAAATTGCCTCTGCAGAAATGTTTTTAGGTAACAGAGATAAATTAAGCACTATAGGGTTAAGAGGATTAAATTTCACACAATTTCCTGCTTCTGGAGCAGCAAATACTTTTGATTTAAGTTCATTCATACCAGATTCAGCATCAACAGCAACTTCAATTGCTACAGGTTATAAAACTTTAGCAGGAGTAATAAACATGGATGTTTCAAAAACAATTGAATATACTCCAATTACTGAAATGTTGAAAGAAAAAGGTTATAAAATAGGAGTAGTTTCAAGTGTTCCTATAACTCATGCAACTCCAGCAGCTTTTTATGCTAAAGTTCCTAGCAGGAATGATGCTTATAACATTGCACTTCAATTAGCTGATAGTGGTTTTGAGTATTTTGGTGGAGGAGCTTTTCAAAGAGTTGATGGAGCAGAAGGAAATATATTTGAAATTTTAGAAACTAAAGGATACAAAGTAGTTAATGAAAAAAATGATATATTAAATTTAAACAGAAAAGATGGAAAAGTTGTTGCTATAAGTCCTATATTAGATGATACAGCTATGCCTTATGAACTTGACAGAAAACCAGGGGAATTAAGTCTTGCAGATTTTGTTAGTAAAGGAATAGAACTTTTATACAATCCTACAGGTTTTTTCATGATGGTTGAATCAGGAAAAATTGACTGGGCGGGACACGCTAATGATGCGGCAGCTTCTATTCATGATACAATAGCTTTTGCAGCGGCTATAGAAGAAGCTTTAATTTTTCAAAAACGTTTTCCTGAAGATACTTTAATAATAGTTACTGGAGATCATGAATGTGGTGGGTTAACTATAGGTTTTGCAGGAACAGCTTATGAAACATTTTTTGATAAAATAGGACAAGTAAATATGACTCATGTAGAATTTAATAAGGTAGTTAACGAATACAGAAATTCAACTACTATTGAAAAAGCTAATATTAAAGATTTAGCTATGGATTTAAAACATGCTTATGGATTATTATTTCCAGAAGATTTGTATGCATCTTATAATTCGGGTATGGTATTAAATGCTTATGAAATTTCAAGATTAGAAAAAGCTTTAAAACAAACTATGACTCCAAGAAATGAAAGAAACTATTCAGTTGAAGAAAGATTAATGTACGGTGGTTATGAGCCTTTAACTATAACTCTTTCTCATATAGTAAATAATAAAGCTGGTGTTCAATATACATCATTTGCACATACAGCTCTTCCAGTTCCTGTTTTTGCAATAGGAGCAGGTAATGAATTATTCAACGGATATTACGATAACACAGATATTTTTTTCAAAATGGCTTCTATTTTAGGTCTTAATTAATTACTGTTTTAGCTAAGTGGGTAAAAATACCCGCTTAGCTTTTTTACGAAATTCGATATAATAAATCGAAAGGATTGATTATAGTGAGACAAATTTTTTTTACTTTAGATAAAGTTTTTGTGTTTTTTTCATTTTTAATAATTGTTGTACTTCTTTTTATTCCTACAGGATTTCCAACAAATGCTTATCCTAATAGTACAAGAGCAGAAGCAAAAATTTTATCTGTAGATAATTCTATGGTTTATAATACTGGCGGAATAATACTTCAAGGATCTCAAAAATGTGAGGTCGAAATTTTAAGCGGGAAATTTAAAGGGGAAAAAAGAACAGCTCTTAATAGATATATGGGGAAATTAGAATTTGACAAAACATTTTTTGAAGGCGAAAGAGCTTTTGTTGTAATTGATTATTTAGATGAAAAAATAACTCACATAAATATTATAGACCATTATAGAATAAGACTTGAGTTATTTCTATTTGCAGGGTTTATGTTATTATTAATCCTATATGCTCGATGGACAGGAGTAAAGGCTTTGATATCTTTTGTTTTAACGATACTTGTGATTTGGAAAATTCTTATTCCTGGATTTTTGAAAGGATGGAATCCTATAATTATTTCTATGATTTCAGTAGTATTTTTAACTTTGATAATTATAACTCTTATAGGAGGGGTAAATAAAAGAAGTCTTGCTGCAATTTTAGGTTCTTTGAGCGGTACAGGATTAACTTGTATTCTTGCTATAAGTTTTGGAAATGTTTTTAAAATTCATGGAGCTATAATGCCATTTTCTGAAAGCTTGCTTTATTCAGGTTTTGCACATTTAAACTTAACTCAAATTTTTATAGCAGGAATATTCATTGCTTCTTCAGGAGCTTTAATGGATATTTCAATGGATATTTCAACGGCAGTTTATGAACTTGTTCAAAAAAATCCTAATTTATCTAAAGCAGAAGCTATAAAATCAGGATTTGTTATCGGAAGAGCCGTTATAGGGACTATGACTACAACACTTCTTTTAGCATATTCTGGCGGATATGTTGCTTTATTGATGGTTTTTATGGCACAAGGAACTCCTTTAATGAATGTTTTTAATTTAAGATACGTTTCTGCTGAAATACTTCATACTATAGTTGGAAGTTTTGGTTTAGTTACAGTAGCTCCTTTTACAGCTATATTAGCAGGAATATTATTCACTAAAAAAGAAGTGGTAAAAGAAGAAGTTTTAATGAAAAATAATAATAATATTGATTCGAGATTAGAAAAAGAAACAGTTTAAAAGAATATACATCCCTTTGTGTGATAAAATTTTTGTGAACAATAGTGAAGCGTTTTTTTAATCAGCGTTTCACTATTGTTGTTTATTTTCAACTGTTTGCTTTTATTTTATACAATATTTATGAATTCATTATTATAAGCATTTAGTTTTAATGCATTTCCTGACCAACTATAAAATACCAACATTGTCATAAGTGCTGTAATGCTGTACACACTTCAGCGTGGCTGTTACACTACATTAAAAGAAAAAAACGGTTAATGCGAAAATGTTTTTCCTGACCAACTAACCAACTTTTAGCTTTTAGCTTTCCAACTTTTTTTATTGACAAATAAGTTTTAATTATTTATAATTGAAATAATATTGTAGAAAATATACCAATTTGGAGGTTTAAAAATGAAAAAACTATATGATCTTGTTGAAAAAGCTAAATCACAAGAGAAAAAAAGAGTTGTCGTTATAGGAGCTGAAGATGTTGAGGCTTTAAAGGCTGTTTCTATGGCAGAAGAAGAAGGTTTTGTAGAACCTGTTCTTGTTGGTAAATCAGAAGTTATAAAAGCCGAATTAGAAAAAATGAATAAAAATTATGAAATTGTAGATGCAAGAGATTCTTATGAAGCTGCTGAAAAAGGTGTTAGATTAGTTTCTTCAGGAACTGCAGATGTAGTTTTAAAAGGAGATATAAAAACAGCAATTCTTTTAAAAGCTGTTTTAAACAAAGAATGGGGTTTAAGAACAGGTAGTGTTTTATCTCATGTTATCGCTATGGAAACTCCTCATCTTGAAAAACTTTTATTTGTAACTGATGGTGGAATGATTGTTAAACCTACTCTTGATGAAAAAGTATCAATTATAAATAATTCTGTAAAAATTGTAAAATCAATAGGGGTAGAAGTTCCTAAAGTGGCTGTTTTAGCTGCGGTTGAAGTTGTTAATCCAGCTATGCCAGAAACTACAGAAGCGGCTATTTTAACTCAAATGAATAGAAGAGGTCAAATTTCAGGTTGTATAGTAGATGGGCCTTTAGCTTTAGATAACGCTTTAAGTGAAATGGCGGCTAAAATTAAAAAAGTTACAGGTGATGTGGCAGGTAAAGCTGATATATTAGTTGTTCCTGACATACATTCGGGTAATTTATTAGGAAAATCTGCTGTTTATCTTGCAGGTGGAAATATTGCGGGAGTTATTGCTGGAGCTGCTGCTCCTGTTGTTATTGTTTCGAGAGCGGATAATTCTCAAGCAAAACTTGCTTCATTAGCTTTAGGTGTTTTAAGCTCAAAATAAAGTGAAAAATTTGTTTTTCAACTGTTTTATATTAATATGTTTAATATTACTCGTTGGAAATATATCAAAAATTACTGCGATTTTGTTCGCAGTAATTTTTGTTTTTATATATATAATTATTGAAAAGAAAGTTTCTAAATCAGTTTTTATGATTTTAATTTTAGTTCCGTTTTTATTTCACTCCTTATCTTTTCCAACAGGAGAATGCGGTATTCTTGGAAAAGTAATAGATAAAAGAAATAATAAATATACCATTATTTCAAAAGCATATTTTCAAAATGATTCATGGTACAAACATAGAAATTATTATATTTTTTATTATTCAAATTTTTCAGTTGAAGATATATACACAGGTAAAAATGTTTTTATAAAAGGATATATGAATGAAAATTTTATAAATGTAGAATATGTTGCACCGGCTTCAAATAATTCTATTTTATTTTTAAAAGATTATGCAGTAAACAGAATGAGTAGAAATATAGAAAATCCTATTTCTAGAGATATTTTAATCTCTTCTATAATGGGGAATTTAAAAGATAAAGAGTTGTTTAAAAACACCGGCACTTTACATCTTTTTGCCGTTTCGGGAATGCATGTTTTTATTATATATTTTATTATTTCTTTTATTATAAATCAATTTATTATACAAAGAGATTTAAGGTTAATCGTATCAAGTTCGATAATTATTTTTTATTTAATTTTTACAGGGTTTTCTCCAAGTTCTGTAAGAGCGGTTTCTATTCTTGTATTAATGAATATTTTTAGAGTTTTTGATATAAATGTTTCTTCTTTCAATATTTTAGGGTTAGTAGGGATTATAAATCTTTTCATAATTCCAGAAAGTGTTCTTAATACGGGGTTTCAAATGAGTTATGCTGCAACTTTCATGATTTTATATACTGTAAAAAAAGTAAAAAATAAAAAAATACTATTTTTTCTCATTCCGATATGTTCATTTATTGGAATTTTTCCTTTTTCTATAATTCAATTTGGAGAAATATCTTTTTTAGGAATACTTTTGACTCCTTTATTATCGCCTGTTTTAACTTTAATTATGTTTACCTCTTTTTTAATTCTCATTTTTCCAATAAATCTTTTTACAAAAATAGGCGAATTAGTTACTTTAGGAACGGTAGGGTTTCTAAAAATATTTGAAAATATTCCTCTTTTAAAATCGGAAAATATCTTTTTAATATTATTTTTTTGGAGTTTAAGTTTTATTTTATATATTTATTTTATAAATAAATTTAATAAAAATACAGGCTAAAAGCCTGTATTTTTATTTCAAAGATAAGTTATATTTTTCTTTTTCAATATATTCATTTAATTCAAAAAGATTAATTTCTATTATTCCCCAACCACTTGCATCGATTTCCTTAAAGTTAAGACCTTTAATAATGTTTCTTTCTATATATTCTTTAGTTTCAGGAGCAGTTCTTATTAAAAGAGGTGCTTTTGTTTGAACTTCTTTTATATGCCAATTGAATGAAGGTTCTGGATTAACTTCTCCTAATCTTTGAATGTATCTAATTATTACTTCTCTATTTATTTCGGTCGTTTCAAGAATTATATTATTAGCAACATGAGGGAATCCTCCACCGCCACTGCCCCTATAATTATTAGTAACTATTAAAAATTCCATATTTTCATCAAGATTTTCTTCATTAAATGTTGCTTTTACGACTCTTTGTCCTGCAGGTTTTGTTATATCATAAACATATTCTATTCCTTCTATAACGTCAAAATTGTATGCTCTAAAATCATAATCTAAAATATGTTGAGGACTTGATGAATTAGGGTCAACTTGTTTGAAATTATAAGCCGCTCTTTCTAACCAATCTAAGATCTGTTTTCCGTTTAGTTTAGATACATAAACTGTATTAGGGTAAATATAAATATCAGTAACAGAACCTATAGTAATATCTTCGTAAACATAAGTAAAGTATCCCGGCCCTTGTCTTCCGGCTATGAAAGGAGCTGCTGCACTTAATATAGGAATATTTTCATATTCAGAACCTGCAAATTCTCTTTCAGCCCACCATATTTGAGCATCATTAATCAATTTTGTAACAGGATTATCCATTATCCTTGAAAAATAAGAAGTTATTTCTGTATTTGTTTTACCTATTGGTTGTCTTACGTATTGTATAGTTTGCTCATGTCTTTCTTTAACAACATCTTCTATCTTTGGGTTTGATATAGTTTCTTGTTTTACAGCTCTTAAATGTGAATTTGCCTCTACAACTTTCCATTCTCCTGTGTTTTTATTATAAGATAAATCTAAGTCTATTATTCCAAGATGAGATCCCCAAGATCCAGGGAGAATAGCGGGAACTCCGTGTATAGTACCCTTATAATTATCTATCCCAGGAACGTTTTCAAAATCCCCAGGAAAATGTGCATGTTGATGACCTAAAAGTATTGCGTCTATTCCTTTAACTTGTGCGAGGTAATAGCCAGCATCTCCTCTTGCATCATAAGAATCTTTAGGGCTTGTTGAAATTCCTGTGTGTGCAAGAGCGATTACTAAATCTGCTTTTTCTCGCAGTAAAGGAACAAAAATTTCTGCTTGTTCTACAATGTCTTTTGTATATATTTTTCCGTATAAATGTCTTCTTCCCCAATCAGTTACATGAGGAGGGGTAAATCCTAATATTGCTATTTTTATAGGTATTCCATCAATATGTCTTTCTAATATAACGTAAGGATCTACGTAAAATTCTGTGGGAGCATTCACTAATTTCAAATTAGATGATACCCATGGAAAAATTGAATTTTTTCGTGCTATTTCAAAAAATTCTAATCCGAAATCAGTAATTTCATGGTTTCCTACAGCTACTGCATCATAACCCATAACATTATATGCTCTTATAATAGCTTGAAATTCTAATCCTTTTAGCGGGTTGACTTCCGCTTCATAATCTCCTACTAAACTTCCTTGAATTACATCACCAACACATAAAAGCAAAGAGTTTTCATATTCTTCTCTCGCTTCTTCAATTAGTGTATAAAGTTTGCTCACCCCTATTAATTCATTTGGTATATCTCCCATATAGTCATAAGGCATAATATATTGATGTGTATCGGTAGTTCCAAAGATACCAAGTTTGTGATATGAAATATGTTCGTTTGAAAAAACTGTAACTGAAAACATGAGTAAAATTACAAAAAATACTATAAAACTTTTTTTGAACATAAAACCTCACCTCACCCTTTTTTATTTAGAAATATAAAAATATATTTCTGGATATTAATTTTACCATATGTTTAAAATTAATAAAAAGATAATAAAATTCATTAAGAATGATTTATCATCATTTTATGTTAAAAATCATTATAATTTTGCCTTTTGACAATTTAACTTCAAATCATTATAATTGTTCTAAAGTATTTTTAGAAGGAAAAAATTTATAAGGTGGTGAAATAATGATTATTGATGCACATTTACATTTTTCAGATATAAAATCATTTAAAGATACCGCAAAAGAAATATCTTTTTTAGATTATTCTTATAAAGGAATTTTAAATGAATACAAAAATGCTGGAGTTACAGCGGGTATTGTAATGGGTGTTCAAGAAACTATTTCTGAAGGATTTCCTGATTATAAGGCTTCTACGCCTATGATGGCAGATTTAGAACCAGAGTTACCTGATTTGTTGTATTTATCTCCAGGAATTAACCCTTTTTCTATACAAAAAAATCCTGGCGAAATAAAAGTTTTGGAAGATCTTATAAAAACAGATAAAAAAATAGTAGGTTTAAAAATATATGCGGGTTACTATCCTTTTTATGTTTATGACAAAGTTTATGAGCCTGTTTATGAGATTGCCGCAAAATATGATCTTCCAATAACTATTCATACAGGAGATACGTATTCTCAACGCGGATTTTTGAAATATTCTCATCCTCTTGCTGTTGATGAGCTTGCAGTAACTCATAAAAATAATAATTTTATAATAGCTCATTATGGAGATCCTTGGGTGATGGATTGTGCAGAGATATTAAGAAAAAATTCAAATGTTTATGCGGATTTATCAGGTTTTTTAGTTGGGGACGAAAAACATATTAAAGGTTATTCAAAAACAAAATTATTTGTAGAACATTTTAAAAGAGCGTTTGTTTATTCTGAATCTTATTCAAAAATGCTTTTTGGAACAGACTGGCCTTTGGCTCCTATAAAAAGTTATATTAAATTTATAGAAAAATTAATTCCTCAAAAATTTCATGAACAAGTTTTTTACACTAATGCAAAAAATTTATTTACTAGACTAAATGTTTAAAAATGAGATTCTAGGTATCTTTTTGTTTAATATTTTAGAAAAATGGCAGCAAATTCTCAATTACTCATTACTTTATTTTATCCAAATTTACCATCAATGTATTATTAATAAAGACTTTGAATTAATTCCCCTCTTGAGGGGTGGCAATCGAAGATTGACGGGGTGAGAGGTTTTAATGCAATGGTAATCATTGGATAAATTAATTTTTAAAAAGTTAAATAATATGTTATAATTATATAAAGATGTTTCATAAAAGAGGTGATGACATTGAAAAAATTTTTAATTTTTTTTGTACTAATAATAATTTTATTAGGTATGTTGTTATCTTGTAATCAAAAAAAAGAAATAAAATTAGGTTTTTCATCATCTTTAACAGGAATTCATTCGTCTCTTGGAATATCGGTTAGAGATGGAGTTCAACTTGCATTAGAAGAAATAAATGGCAGCGGTGGAATAAATGGAAGAAATATTAGATTAATTATAAAAGATGATAAAAATGACCCTGAAGCAGCTATAAAAAATGATAAAGAATTAATTGAAAAAGGCGTAGTTGCAATTATTGGACATGTTACAAGTGGTATTACAAGTAATGTAATTTATTTGCTGGATGAAAATGATATGTTTATGATATCTCCCACAGTAAGTAGTAGTTTATTAATAGGCGAATCAAAAAATTTTATCAGCGTACACCCTCCAAGTAAGTTTGAGCAAGAAAATATAGTTAACAAAATAATAAATAATACAAATATTAGAAAAGTGTCTGTTTTATATGATTTAAGTAATAAGGCTTTTTCTGTTGATTGGAAAGATTTCTTTAAGCATTATTTTACTAAAGAAGGTGGTAGTGTTATATCAGAAATTGCTTTTAATTCAAACGATAAAGAATTTGATTATTTGAAAGAAACACAGCTATTATTGGAGAATAATCCTGAAGGAATTTTGATAATTGCGTCTGATATTGATACTGCTAATTTTTGTCAGCAGATTAGGAAGTATAATAAAGAAATAGCTATTTTTTCATCTGCTTGGGCATTAAGCAATACTTTATTACAAAGTGGTGGAGAAGCTGTTGAAGGATTAATTATTAGTAGTTCGTGGAATGATAATATTCAATCATTAAATTATATAAATTTCAAAGAAAAATTTGTTTCAAGATATAAAAGAGAACCAGGATTTCCCGAATTGTATGGATATGAAACTATTATGGTTTTAAAAGAAGCGATGCTTAATATAAAAAAAATTACTCCTATTAATTTAAAAAATGAAATTATTAAAATAGGAAATTTTGAAGGTGTTTTAGGAGAAATTATTATTAATGAGAAAGGCGAATCAAAAAGAGATTTTTATTTGTTCGAAATTAAAAATAATAAATTAGTAGAAGTTGATTTAAATTGAAAATAAAAAAAATAACAACTTATTTAAGTGTTTCTTATTTTCTAATAATATTTGCCTTTTTGTTTATAGTGGTTTTATTGATAGGAATAACTTTAAATAAAGAGTTAAGTATTAATATACAAAATGAAAATATGGGATTGGCAATAAGTGTTGGTAATACATTTGATTTATATTTAGATGAGACAGAAAATTTAATAAAAACTGTAAGAGATCAACTGGGATATATTGAGATGGTTGAGGATAAATTAGATAATTATTTGAAGTATTATCTAAAAAATTATAATCAAATAAAAAGTGTTAAAATTCTAGAAGAAGAAAGAAAAGTGGTATACACGTATCCAAATTTACCTTTTGTAATAGGAAGTGATTTAAGTAGAGAAGATTTTTCGATAGATGTTTTAGAAAATAAAGTTAATTGGTCTGATAGTTATATTGATAGAGATAGTGGAGAACCGGCATTAACAGCATCAATAGCTATGAATGAAAAATTAATAGTTTTTGATATAAATATAGGAATTTTTAACAATCTTTTAGCTGGTTTGGATAAAAATTCTTATATAAATATATATGATAATAAAGGGACTGTAATAGCAAGTACAGAAATAAATTTAGTGTATTTTAGAGAAAATCATAGTAACAAACATCATATTAAAGAAGCTCTAAAAGGCGAAAGTATAACTTATAATTATTTTTCATCTGTATACAATGAAAATGTTTTAGTCAGTAGCATTCCTTTAAAAAATAACTGGGTTATTTCTGTTTCTAAAGCCTCTAAAGAGGCTAATCACATAATTTATAGTATTATTAGAATGTTTATTATCACAGGGTTTATTATTATTCTTATTGGCGTTTTTATTTCTGTGCATTTTTCAAAAAAAGTGAAAGTTCCTTTAAATAAAATAATAGAATGGTCCAAAAATCTATCTGAAGGAAATTATTCTGTAAAAAAATTTAATAATGATTTTTTTGAATTTGAAATTTTATTAAAATCTTTCGAATTTATGGCTGAAGAGATTAACAAACGAGAAATAAAATTAAAAAAAACTAATGAGGAAATTGAAGAAAAACTTATTATGAATAAACATGCTCAAAAATTAGGGAATTTTGGATATTGGGAGTGGGATTTATTAAAAAAAGAACAGTATTGGACTGAAGAATATTATAGGATTTTTGATTTAGATCCTTTTGAAATTGAACCAAGTTATGAAAATTTTATTAATTTTATTCATAAAGATGATAGAGAAAAATTAGTTGCACATTCAAAAAAATTACTTGAAGAAAAACAAAGTTTTGATAATGACTTGTTTTTTAGAATAATTACACAAAAAGGTAAAGAAAAGTATATTCATAATTTTTTTGAAGTTCTTTATAATGAAAAAAATGTCCCTTATAAAATTATAGGGACAATTCATGATGTAACAAAAATTAAAAAAATTGAAAATGAGTTGATAAAGCAAAAAGAAAATGCAGAAAAAGCAAATGAAGCAAAAACAGAATTTTTATCGAAAGTTTCCCATGAATTGAGAACTCCAATGGTTGGTATTATAGGAGGTTCTCAAATTGCTTCTATAAGCTCTGACATAAACGAAATAAAAGAAAATATAAAATTAATAGAATTATCCGCTAATAGGTTGTTACCAATAATAAACGATATTTTAGAATTATCGAAAATTGAAAAAAAACAAATTGATTTTAATAAAAAAGAGCTCGAAATAAATACATTTTTAGAGAGTGCATTAAAACCTTTTGAATTTTCATCAAAAAATAAAGGTATAAATTTTTATTTTTTTAATAATTTAGAAAAAAATTTATGGGTATTAGCAGATGAATCAAGAATAAATCAAATAATTAATAATATAGTTGGTAATGCGATTAAATTTACTGAATTTGGAAAAATTGAGATAACAGTTAATTCTGAAGAACAAAATGATAATAAAATAAAATTGACTTTTAAAGTAAAAGATACAGGTTTAGGTATAAGCGAAAAATTTAAAAATAAAATATTTACTCCATTCGAACAAGAAGAAACATATATAACGAGAAAATTTCAAGGTACAGGTTTAGGGTTAAGTATTTCTAAAGAAATAATTGAAAAAATGAATGGAAGTATCACTTTTCAAAGTGAATTGAAAAAAGGAACAGAATTTTTATTTTATATAGAATTAGAAAAAATGAAAAACTAATATTATCTGTTTTTACCTACAGGAGAAACATATACAACAAATTCATCTTTCCCATCGACTTTTATAAGTTGATCCATTTTTTCTTGATCATATGCAGCAATAGCACATGTTCCTGAGTTTATAGCTTCACAGGCTAAATAAAGATTTTGGCATACGTGTCCTGCATCTAAAAGCATAGCTTTATGTGAAACTATATTATATCGCCATTCTCCTCTATAAGGTATTACACTCCATATAAAAGTAACAGCAGCTTCACCCGCCATATTTTGCATTAAACAGCCTTCAATTATCTTTTCTTTTAAATCTTCTTGATCATAAATAAAATAAATTGCATTTTTTAAAGCTGAATATTTGTAAATTCCCTTTTTTAATCCTTCAACTTTGTTGATATATAAATAAGTTTCAAAAGGATGTCTTGCTCCTGCAGATGGCACGGTTCTTAATGCGGCATATCCATCTCTTATTACTTCTTTTATACCTTGAGTTGACCATAATAGAAATGATAGTTCTTTGAGAGTTAATGAATCGTTTGAATATACTCTTTTGCTTTTTCTATTATTTATAGCATTAAATAAAGAGCACTCAATATCTTTAAGTTCTTCTAAAGAAGAAAGAGAAATTAATTCCACATCCGATGGAATGGCTTTTTCTAATGGTGGCTGAGGTAACCCTTTCATCTGATCTGATTCAATACCTCTTGCAGAAAAATCTGATTTCATAAACTGTCTGTTTTCATTGATTTTCAATTTTATCCCTCCGTTTTTAATTAATTATATAATAAAAAAGTATTTCTCAAACATTATCTATTAGTAAGTTGGTCAGCAGAAAGTTGGTCAGGAATAATGCAAAAAAGCATTTGTACTTAATTTCCCTCTTGAGGGGTGGCAACCGAAGGTTGACGGGGTGGATCGTTTTTTGATTTTAATGTAGTGTAGCCACGCTGAACTTTGCACGGCGTTACAGCACTTATGATAACATTGATATTTTATATTAGGAAAAACATTAAAACCTTATAATAATGAAGTGGTAAATATTGAATAAAATAAATGCTCACAAGATCAAATTTTCTAAAAAACAAATTTCGCTCGGTCAAAATATGCTAAAAATAGCAAACTCGCTATGCTCAGACATGCTATTTTCTTACGCATTTTTTGATTCGCTCAATTGTTTTTTTGACGAAAATTCTCAATTGTTCGCTACTTTATTTCATCCATATTTACCGTCAAAGCATTATAATAAAAATTTTTTTTGTGTCACTTGCCACTCTTAACTTTTCACTATTTAAAAGCTTTTCCATTTCAACATTTTTGTTTTTCCTTATCAACTGACTATAAATTATTATGACCCACACTATTTTACACAGAATCTTATTTTTTACTTTCTATAATAATAAATTATATAATAAAAAAGATATTTTTCAAAAAGATATTTTTTATTTTTGTAAATCATGGTATAATATTTGTATAATTAAAAAAAGGAGGCGTTTTTTTTGAAATACGAATGGCTTGATAAATATTGCTTATCTAAAAAAGGAGTTGAAAAAGATTTTAAAATAGAGTGGAATGTAATAAGATATATGATAAGGGGAAAAATGTTTGTTATGGTTGGTGGCGATAAGCAAGATAAAAAAATTGTAACTGTAAAATGCGAACCTACTTTTGGAGATTTTTTAAGAGGGGAATATGAAGATATAATACCTGGTTATTATATGAACAAACAACATTGGAATTCTGTTTATGTAGATGGAAATGTTCCTGATGACATATTAAAGCAAATGATCGATATGTCGTATGAGCTAATATTAAAATCATTCTCTAAAAAAATTCAAAAAGAAATTTTAGAAGTTGTAGATTAATTAAATTATTAAAAAAATCGGAGAATCAGTAAAAATTCTCCGATTACATTTCGTCTAAATTTTCAAGATAATCTTTTTCTAATTTTAATTCATCTGTTCTTATGTAATAATTTTCAAAAATATTTAATAAATGGACTTTTTTTCCCTTAATCCATAATGTTTTATCATTTTTTATAACTTTGTTTGCTGTAAAAAAGCTCGCTCCTTCTTTCATGTATTCAATAATTTTTTCTCGTCTTTTTAATTCACCATCTCCTACAAAAAATTCTTTATCTTTTCTAATTTCTAAATATTCAATAAAATTACTTTTGTCATTATATCTTACTTTTGTGATTAAATAGTCTGCCCACTTAATAAAAATCACCTCCAAAAATTTTAATTTAAAGAATTTTATTTATATCCAATTTCTTATGTAAGTTGTTTCTTCAAATTTTTTCATTTTTATTATTATTTGCTCTTTTAAGCTATTTCGGTTAGTTTCTATTGTTTCAAAAATTTCAGAACAAGATATATTTAATAATTTTAAAGTTTTTAAAACTATTTCATCTGTTGTTTTCATCTTTGGTGGAGTAATTTCATATAAATTTATGAGATATTTTTTTAGAGTATCTTTCATATTATTAGATACATTTTTTTTGTTTTTAATTATAATATTAATTTTTCTACAAAAATTAAAAATTCTATTATCGTTTAAATTGAAAGTGTATATTTTATTGTAAAGTAGTTCTTCATCAAACCATTTCAATACTTCTGATGGTTTGTAAAGATAGTATTCAATCAATTCTATATTATCTGCAATTTTTCTTAAATACTGTTCTTTTTCATTATCTTTACTATTCTCAAAAAGCATATTCCACATCTCTTTTTTGCTAAGACTTTGAGATATTGTTGTTTTTAACATTTGATCAAAAACCAAATTTCTTTTTTCATATTTTTTTAAAAGATTTTCAGAAAAAATTTTAGATATTTCTGGAAAAACTTCATCAAAACGGTTATATAACATATTGATTAATTCTTTTAAAGCTATTTTAAAAGAATCGTTTAAAACATTTCTAGTCAAAATTTCGATTATTATTTTTACTCCAAAGTCATCATTTATATGATGGAAACCATATTTAGACAAAATTTTTGAATTGCCGCAATAAACACTAAGAGATTCTTCTAAAATATCTTTTTTTATCAAAATGTCTACTATTTCTGAAACACCTTTTTTTTCACCGTTTTCTCCAAATAGTAGTATATTAATTTCTTTTGGAACTCTTCTCCTATTTAAAATAACTGCATAAATCCATTTTAAATCTTGCCTTTTGGAATTTAATAAATCAAAAATTAATTTTTTTTCTTTTTTTGATAATTTATGCCAATAATCAATAAAAACTGCAATATTTAAAGTAATAAAACTTGTTCTTTTCGATGAAAGAAGTTCTTTAAAAATTTTTTCTCTAATTTGAAAATTAGTTTTTGTTGTTTTCATTAGAAATTCTGCAATGTTTATTCCCCAATTATCCGGAAAAATAAATTTTGAATATTTTTCTAACCATTTAAAAATAGAAGTCACAAGTTCAACCGCTTTTTCATCTGATTTAATAAATTCATAATAGTCATTTAGTGTACAAGCAATATGAGGTGTATTTAACTCATTATACTTTGCAGGATATTTATCAATATAAATAATAAATATTTCATGCCATAAAGTCCATAATTCTATATGTTCTTTTTCTGAATATTTATTTGAGAACTTATTTTTTTCAAAATATTCATACTTAAAATTTTCCAGAATTTTTTTTGATTTTATAGACACAGATAATAAATTTAAATTATTTTTAAAATATTTTTTTATTAAGTATTTTTCTTTTTCTCCGTAATAAAACCAAGACTCTAAAGCACCTAAAAATAAATTATAAATATAATCATAACTTTCATCTTTAATTAAATATTTTTCTATATTTTCTAATTTAAAGGCGTAGTTTTTAAAAATTAATTTTATTGCTCTTGCTCTAATAATTTTTTCATTATAATTTAAAGATTTTTTTAATATTTCAAAATCTAATAATTTTTCTTCTTCTATATTTAACAAAAACCACATGTTTTTAGAACTTATTTTTCCTTTTTTGCTTAATAGAGAGTTAATTTTTTTTGAGCTTAATTTTTCTGCGATTTTATTTCCTATAAAATTCTTATAATTTTCAGGATTAAACCAAGGAACATTATTATTCCACAAAATATTATCGTTCTCAATAGTATTTTCCAAAGTTATTATTTTTATAATTTGTTTTTGTTCTTGTATATCTAAATCAGTTATTTTATTATCAAAAAAAGATATAACTTTACTTTTAGCAGATAAAAAAATTGAGTTTAAACATTTCATAAAAATTCTTTTTAATAAATACTTTAAAATTTCATCCTCATTTTCATTATAAATATTTTCAAGGATGCTCAAAGTAATTAAAATCGAATTTAAAGACAAAGAACCCAAAATTTTTTCTGCAATTTTTAACATATTTCTTTGTTTTGATTTATCAAAAATATTTTTTTTATATACAGATATAAGAAAAATATGATATTCAGATTTAGAAAATGAAATTTTTTTTCTTTTTTTATCAAATTTTAAATAACTTTTTTTCTCTAAGAATTCTATTTTTTTAATAAAAAAATCAAGATTTTCTTCTGTCTCATACTCAGGAAATTTTTCTTTGTAATCTTGTTCAAAAATAAAATTAGTGTTTTCTTCTAACATCCAATTTTCTTTTATACTTAAATTTTTAGAAGTGGGATTTAATAAGAATATCAAATCTTCAATTTTTACTGTTTTATAAGTATTACAACTTAAAGCTAAAAACATTAAAAATTGTTCAATTTTTTCAATGCCTTCTTTTTCAGAATCTAAAATTAATTTATTTATTTTTTCAAAATTCTTATCTTCTTTATTATTAAAAGAAAATGAAGAGTTAATTTTTTCTACTTTTATAAGAGTTTTTTTTATATAATCACTTGTTTTAAAAACATCTAAATCAACCATCTTTTCGCCTCCTTCAAATGATTAAGGTTAAATTTTTTAATGGAAAAAATCAAACATAAAATTTGCTTTGTTCTTTTGTAAATAATCTATTTTCAATGAAGGAATCTATCTTTTATTTCCTAAAGTGAAAAAAAATGATATAATTAGTTTGAATGAGTTTATTTTTTATAGATTATTTACATTTTTAAAATTCAATTGTCTTAATCGTCTTGTTCGGAATTGTCATCTTCGTCAACGATAATTATCTCTATATCCTGTTCATCTTCTTCAACTTCTTCAGAATGAATAGGATTTGTAATACTGTCAAGAACAATATCTGCTTCATTGTTATAATCAGCAAAAACAAACGATATGAGAAATACAATCAAAAAAACAACAAGTATTTTTTTCATTAGTAACCCTCC
>CAYZNB010000052.1:0-17924 GCA_964478535.1 uncultured Thermotogaceae bacterium | reverse complement strand
TTTTTTTGAGTTATATCACGAGATAAACTGATTATTTCATTTTTACTTAAAGCTACAAGTCTAGCCTCAAAAAATTTTCTTTCATTTTTTATTAGTAATTCATATTCAAATGATTTCATTTCTTTTGTTTTTAAAGATTGTTTTACTGCATTCATAAAACGCGAAAAATCTCTTTTTGATAAAATATCTTTTATAGAAATTTTAGAATTAATAAGTTCTTCCTTAGGAAGAAATAAAAAAGATTCGTCGTAAGTATAAACTTCTTTATATAAACCATTTTTATCGTAAACAAATAATAAATCAGGTATAGTATTTATTATTCCATTTAACTTATTTGATTGATACTCTAATTTTGTTGAATATTTTTTTAAATTTCTTACCATTACAGATAAATCATAATAAGATCTTTTAACAGCATTTGAAATTACTCCTATTTCATCATTTCGTTTTAGAAGTTTTTGAATTTTTTCATCTTTAGGAAAATTGTAATCATTGTTTTCAAAATTTTTTATCAAAAAAGTGATTGTTTTAGAAATATTTTTTATAGGCATAGTGATTATATTTTTTAGAAAACTATAAGTGAATAATGATAATAAAAAAATAGAAATTAAAGAAAAAATTATCATTAAATTAGTAGTATTTTTTAAAAGTGCTGAGATTTCATTTCTGTTTTGAATAGAAAGAATATAACCGATATATTCTCCGGAATAATTATTTAAAGGGATGTAAATAAAAGTATTTTTTTTGTCTTGAGATAATTCTATTTTATATAGATCGCTAAATTGAATTTTTTCATCTTTAAAATAAAATTTTCCTCCTAAATTATTTTCTAAAGAATTTAAAAAATTATCATTTAGAGGAATCCCATATTCAACAGTTCCTAAATGTATATCTTGAAAAAAAATCGGGACTACTGTTCTGAAACCCAATCCACCTAAACCTTTTTCTAAACCTTGAGTTATTATTTTATATTCATTAGCATCATTAACCATAAATCTATGATCAGTTAAATCATCTCCAAATTCCTGAGGCATATGAAGCCGAAGAAAAGAGGTTGAATCAGGTAAATGAAAGTGAATTTGAGCAACATCAGGTTTTAGTTTTTCGAAAGAATTTAAAAGTATTTCTATTATGGCATCTCTTTTTCTTTCATTAAAAAGTTGTTTTATTGTCATGTTTTCAGACAACAAAAAAGCTGCAGTTTTGGCAGTTTCAAGTTGTTTTTCTATGGCAAAATCAACACTTTTAATCAACAAATCATAATGTTGATTTTCTTCAACTAAAATAATAGAATTTATTTTAGAAATAACCAAAAATATAAAAATAAAAAAAATTAAGGATGTTATAATAATTATACCCAAAAGCATCTTTTTTTCTATATTGAAGTTTACAAGAATCACCTTCTTTTAGGATTTTTAAGAATTTTTTATTTTTTCAATTAAAAATATTTATAACTTGTTAATGCTTTGAAATTGATTATGATATTATCATATTAATAAGAAAGACTATTATTTAATTATAGCATATAAAAGTCATTATATGCTATAATTAAATAACAAAAAAGATGAATTTGGATAGCTATTAGTAAAATCTTTTCTTATTATGTTTCTACTTATATCTAATCATAATCACCCCAGAAATAGTTTGAAAATGGTAGATTAAAAATAATATAATATTAAGGAATAGAAAAAATATGCGAAATAAAAGCTCACAAGATCAAATTTTATAAAAAATTAATTCAGCTCTTTTGAAAAAATACTAAAAATAGTAAACTCGCTACGCTCAGACACGCTATTTTATTTTGCATTTTTGATTCGCTCAATTGTTTTTTTACGAAAATTCTCAATAGTTAACATTTTGTTCGAGTTGAACATCTTTATAAAAATCAAAACTATTTTTAATCGCTATATGATTTTCCTGAACAACTTTCTATAAATTATTTTGATTCACACTATTTTGCATAGAACCAAAATTGTGATATAATTTTAATTATATTTTAATTTTAAATACGGTAGAGGCGATAAGATGAAAAAATATTATTACTCTTTAAGTTTTAAACTAATATTATTCACGGTATTAATTTTTATCACTTTTTTTATAATTTATTTTGTTCAAAGTAGATATACACAAAAAATATTATTAAAATCTGTGAAAGAATTGAGTGATGTTAGCACTCAAAAAATAAGTGAAGAAATTTCTTTCTGGTTGCGACAGAAAAGCGATTTAATAAAAAATATTTCTAAATTAATTGAAAATGTAGATTTTAATGATGATGAAATTTTGAAAATAATGAAAATTTTTTTATCAGAAAATGAAGATTTTTTCTCTATTTATTATGGCACTTCACAAAATAAAATGATAAATGCGAGTGGTTGGATTCCACCACCAGAATTTGATTTAAGAACACGCCCTTGGTATACCTCTGTTTTAGAAAAAGATGATTTAATATTCACTAACGCTTTTTTAAACGCTAGTCAAGATGATGTTATTGTTACAGTGGCTCATCCAGTAAAAGATGAAAAAAATAATTTATTAGGAGTAGTTGGCGGAGATATTTCAGTGAAAGTTTTACTTAGAAAAATTATTGAAAAAAAACCAAGTGAAAAAGGTTTTCTTTTTTTAATAGATAGTAGAAAAAATATTTTAGCTCATCCCAAATATTTTAAAGAAGATTTAATAGTAGTTGAATATAAAAATATTTATTATGATGATGTTATTAAAAAAATATTTGATAATAATGGCTTAATTATAGAAACTATAGTTGAAGGGGTTGAAGGTTTTGTAAATTCCAGATTTATACCTCTTACAAATTGGCATATAGCAAGTTTTATTCCAAAAGATGAATTTTTGGAATCAACTCGTCAAATATTTTTGATGTTTTCTTTTATCGCATTTTTTAGTGTTATAATAATATTTATTTTTATTTTTCTTGAAAAAAAATATTTGATAAAACCTATAGAAAATTTAATAAAACAGATAGTGGGACTTGATTTTGAAAAAAACATGAAAAAACGAATAAATTATAATAAAAATGATGAATTTTTTTATTTGTCAGAATCAATAAATAAACTTCTTCATAAGGGTCAAGAATATTTTATAAAAATTAAAGATTATGAAAAAGAATTACAAGCTTCTAACGAGGAGTTAGAGGCATTAAATCAAGAAGTAACAACAAATTATAATGTGATAAATGAGTTCAAAGAAAGGCTAGAAAAAATAGGGAACAACATACCTAATGGGTATATGTATCAAATAATGATTCTTAATAAAGAAACTGAAAGAAAATTCACTTATATAAGTGAAGGAGTTGAAAAAATTAGCGGATTATCTAAAAATGAAATTTTAGTAAATTCTGATTTGATTTATTCTCAATTTTTTGAAGAAGATATTGAAGATATTAAAAAATCAGAAAAAGAAGCGATTGAAGAAATGAAAATATTTAAATATGAAGCTAAAATAAAAAATAAACTTGGAGATATTAAATGGTTGATGATTTCTTCGGCTCCG
Source organism: uncultured Thermotogaceae bacterium (assembly GCA_964478535.1). Lineage (GTDB taxonomy): Bacteria > Thermotogota > Thermotogae > Petrotogales > Petrotogaceae > CAYZNB01. Next base: position 14,417 of record CAYZNB010000052.1, on the reverse strand, counting down.
AGTCTTGATGTTGATAATAATATTTTATTTGATGGTATAGTTATAGATATAACTGAACATAAAAAAACCGAAGAAGAAATGATTAGAGCAAAAAAAGAGTCTGAAGAAGCCAATTATGCAAAAGGCAGATTTCTTGCAAATATGAGTCATGAAATAAGAACTCCTTTAAATGGGGTTGTAGGTTTTTCTGAATTATTGATGAATACAGATCTTACAGAAGAACAAAAACAGTATATAGAACATATAAAAAAATCTTCTTATTCTTTATTAGATATTTTAAATGATATTTTAGATTTTTCGAAAATAGAAGCAGGAAAACTAGATATAGAATTTGTTATGTCTAATTTTTCAGAAATTATAGAAGATGTTTATAACATTATTAAAATTAGTGCAGATAAAAAAAATCTAAAATTTTTAGTCAATTTACAAAAATATTTGCCAGATATAATTTCAGTAGATTCTTTGAGATTGAAACAAGTTTTACTGAATCTTTTAAGTAATGCTGTTAAATTTACAGATTTTGGAGAAGTTGAACTAAAAGTTTCCTTTGAAAAAACAGAGAATAATAGGGGAATTTTTAAATTTTCAGTTAGAGATACCGGTATAGGAATAAGCAAAGAAAATCAAGGGAAGTTATTTCAACCTTTTTCTCAAGTGGATTCTTCAATGACAAGAAAATTTGGAGGAACAGGTTTGGGACTTATTATATCTCAATTAATTGTAGAGAAGATGGGGAATAGAATTAAGATTGAAAGCGAACTTAACAAGGGATCAACTTTTTATTTTGAAATAGAAACAGAATATATTATATAAAAAAGAGTGCGTGAGCACTCTTTTATATTTTTAATTCGTCTATATTTTCATCAATAATTTTTTTAGTGTCTCTCGCTATCATCAACTCTTCGTCAGTTGGAACTACCATAACAGTAACTTTTGAATCAGGTGTTGAGAATACTTTTTCTTTTCCTTTAAAATTATTAGCTTCTTTATCTATTTTAACTCCTAAATAACCTAAATACTGTTCACATATTTCTTCTCTCATAATTGGAGAATTTTCACCTACACCTGCTGTAAACAATATTACATCTACACCATTCATAGCCGCTGCATAAGCACCAATATATTTAGCTATTTTATATTCATAAATATCGAAAGCTTTTCTACAAACTTTATCGCCAGCAATTGCATTATCTTCAACATCTCTCATGTCTGAGTATTCTTTAGTAACTCCAAGCATTCCAGATTTTTTGTTTAAAATATTTAATACTTCTTTTATAGTGATTTCTTCTTCTTTTGCAATAAATTCAACTATTGCAGGATCTATATCTCCTGATCTTGTGCCCATTGCAAGTCCTTCTAACGGAGTGAAACCCATAGAAGTATCAACAGATTTACCATATTTTATCGCAGCTACTGATGCACCGTTGCCTATATGGCATGAAATGATTTTTAAATCTTCTATATTTTTTCCTAAAGCATCTGCAGCTTTTTTAGAAACATATCTATGACTTGTTCCATGGAAACCATATCTTCTTACTTTGTATTTTTCATAAAATTCATAAGGTATAGGATAAATATATGATTTTTCAGGCATTGATTGATGGAATGCAGTATCAAAAACGCCAATTTGAGGAACTCCTGGAAGTAATTCCATAGATGCTTTAATCCCCATTACATTTGCAGGGTTATGCAAAGGAGCTAAAAATGACATCATTTCTAATGTATCAAGAACTTCTTTATTTATTTTTACAGAAGAAGCAAATCTTTCTCCACCGTGAACTACTCTGTGTCCCACGGCATCAATTTCTTTTAAAGATTTTAAAACACCTTTATCTTCTGAAACTAATAAATCAAGAACTATTCTTAATCCAACTTCATGATTTTTAATATCTTGTTCTATAGTGTGCTTTTTTTCGCCAACTTTGTGAGATATTTTTGACCCTTCTATACCTATTCTGTCAACTAAACCTTTTGCTAAAACACTTTCATCTTCCATATTTAAAAGTTGATACTTAACTGAAGAACTACCCGAGTTGATAACAAGAACTTTCATTTTTTTCCCTCCTGTAATTTTGTATGAAAAAATATATTTTTATTGTATAATATATAATATCATAAAAATATAAACGTTAAAACTTTTTTAAAATAAAAAATGTTAAAATATTATTAAATCTAAAAGGGGGTAGTTTATGAAGTACAAAAATTTTATATGGGATTTTGGTGGAACTATAATAAATTCATATCCAGCACTTGTTAAAGGTATTCTTAAAGCACTTAGCGATATTGGTATTGAAGAGACTTATGATGAAGTTTTTGAACAAGCTAGAATATCAAAAAATCATCTTGCTAAATATTTTATGAATAAACATAATTTGGATTATGATTTTGTAACGAAAATAAAAATGGCAGAAAATTTAGTGGATCCTGAAAGCAGAATACCTTTTGAAGGGGTTGAAGAAATATTGTCATTTATTAAAGAAAATGGTGGCAAAAACTACATTTTTACCCATAGAAATAGAGATTCTGCAAATGAATTGCTTATAAAGCATGATTTAGAAAAATATTTTGAAATTATGATAGCTAAAGAAAATGAATTAGCAAGAAAACCATCTCCGGAAGGAATTCTTTTTTTAATGCATACTCAGAAATTAGATCCGTCAGAAACTGTAAATATTGGAGATAGAGGAATAGATGTTGAAGCAGGATTGAAAGCAGGAATTGATAATATATATTTTAATCCAGAAGGAGTTATCGTCGAAAAAGCAACTTATAACATTAAAGCATTTAAAGAAATTTTTGAAATATTAAAAAGATAATAAAAAATTCAGTTACACAAAAGTAGCTCTTTTTAAACCTCTTTTTAATATAAGTTGATTATATTTTTATATTTATATGATATCATTTAAATGAAATTAACAATCCCCCAATCCCTTAATTTTTTTATAAAGAATTATGAAATAAAAACTTCTCTTTTTTAAAGAGAAGTTTTTATTTTTTCGATTATTTGAGTCAATTTTATTTTTCCCTTTATATTAGCGTTATTCTTATTTCCGCCGCCTTTTATATCAAAATCGTTTTTTAATATTTTGACAAAATTTCCACAATCAAAAATATCAGAATTAATAGAATATGTATCTTCTTTTCCGTAAACATATATATAATTATCTATGTCAATTATTTTTGAAATATTAGCTGCAGCATTATTTGATTCTTCATAAAATAAGATTTTTTTATCTTTGATTTGAATGTTGTCTTCTTTTAATTTTTTTAATAATAAAACACTATAATTTTCAGATACATTTTTAAGCTCTAGCTTTTTTTCTTTTAAATCGTATGTTAGAGAATCAATTTTATTTTCTAAAAATTCTATTCCTGTTGTGAGTTTTGAGGAAATATTTTTTAGTATTTCATTTTTTTCTCTGTAATCTTTTAAACATCTTTCACCTGAAATAAAATAAATTCTTGTTAGATTGCCCTTGACTTTTTCTTTTTTTAAAATTTTTATTAAATTTACTTGTAATGTACTTTCTAAATGAAATCCGCCACAAGCAGTGAGATCAAAATCTCCAATTTTTATTATTCTAACCTCTGAATCGATTTTATCACTTAAAACTTTTCTCAAGTTAAATTTATTAGCTTCTTCTAAGCTTACAAGTATTTTTTCAATAGGAAGATTTTCATTAATTTTTTTAAAACATAAATTTTCAATTTTGTCAATCATAATATCAGAAATATCTTCTGAATCTAAATCTATTGTAGAATATTCTTCTGCCATTCTAAAACTTACAGTTTTAATATTGAAAAGCTTATGAAAAGCAGCAGAGATAAGATGTTGTCCCGTGTGTTGCTGAGCAATATCGAATCTATTTTTTTCGTCTATAATAAAAGCATGTTTGCCGGTTGGAATTTCTTTGTTTAATAAAATATAATCATTAAAAACATAAATTACATCAGCATCTTCAATTTTTCCTCTATCACCAATTTGTCCGCCTTTTCCGTCAGGGTAAAAAGGATTTTCAAGTAAAAAAGCTTTTATTTTATTTTTTTCGTTTACAATTTGTTCAATAATTAATTCGTGCATAAATTTCAACCTCCTTTTGAAATAATTATACCATAACGAAGTCTTTGGCTTCAAGGAAAATGTTGAAATTTCAATTTGGAAAGGAAAAGAGATAAAATGTGTTTCTTTTTTTATAATCACTTATGACAATGTTAGTATTTTTATATATAGTATTAGGAAATACATTAAAACTAAATGCTTTTAATAATCCCAAATCAAAAACATTTTTATCTTAATCTATTTTGCTTTTAAATGTAGTGTAACAGCCACGCGTTTTCTGCACGGCGTTACAGCACTTATGACAACGCTGGTATTTAATAGATTATTTCTGGAAATTCATAAATCTGTTTTTCCTAACCAACCGTCTGTTGACCAACTTAAACAGTTTTCGATAGATTTTACAAGAGTCGTTTATATTATACCAAATACATCAAACATACAAACTTTAATCTCTCTATATAAATGATGACATGTGTATAACAAAAAACGGCTTCCCGTAAATTTACGTAGAAGCCATTTTTTGTATTGGGGTATTAGGCCTATGTTGCGATAGGAACTTTTTTTAGAAGGGTAAAACAATTAAGGGTTTGTTTATTTAGTTCTTCAATTAATCTGTCTGTTTTTGAATCAAAAATATTTACTATAGCTTCAATGTTATTTTTTTTAAAATCATGAATTATATTATTTCGTAGACTTTCTATATCTTTTTTTCCTTTTAAACTTACTATATAAAATTTTGTTATTAGCAAATCATTTTTCTCACAGAATTTACCAGCAATATTGATTTGATCTTTAAACGAAATATTGGCAAACATTGAATTTAATAATATAATTAATCCCACTTTTTTCATAAAATCACCTCATTTTTAAATTAGGTATACAAAAGTATCTTATTTTTATTATATCATAAATTTCTTTAGATAAAAATTGCAAAAAAAACTTTTTAAGGCTTATTAATAAGTATTATTGTTATTTGTGTTCATAAATCTTTTGATTTATAAATAATATGATAAAATTTGCAAAAAAATTTTTAATCTAAATTTTTTCATTTAAAGAGATTTTTGAGATCAATACTTAAATTTTTTTCATTTATTATATGCATCTATAATATAAAGTTAATATATCACACAATTTCACACAAAAATTCGATAATATTTCGATAATGATTTATTATAATTATGATGATTTTAAATAAGGAGGTTTTATATATGAAAAAAGTTTTGATAGTAGTTATAGTGATAGTAGGTCTTGTAGGGGTTATGTCAGCACAAAGAATGGTGCAAAGAGTTCAACCGAACGTTATGCAGCAGAGAATGGAGAATCCTATTGCACAAAGAATGATGCAGAGAAATATTCAAAATCCTCAGAAGATGGTGGCAAAAGTTAATCAAGGAATGAAGTTAAAAGCAAATTATGTTATTTTAATAGCGGAAAAATATGCACCAGATCTATCTTCTGAGTTTAAAGAAATTTATGCATTGAAAGAAGATAAAGCTTTACAAATGGATTTTGAAAATATGACTTTGTCTCAAATTAGAGAACACAAAGAGAAAATGACTGAAATAAAAAAAGAATTAAAAGAAATTTTGGTTTCTCTGAATGAAGCGGTTTCTGAAGATAATTCTAATTTGATAAAAGGTTTTATAGAAAGACTTTTAATTTTAGAAAGGCAGATTATAGAACTACATAAATAATTATGTGAATTTATACTGAAGATGTATTATAATAATATTATAATACATCTTTAATTTTATGAGCAGGTGATAATTATGTTTGAAATTTATCTTGTTGAGGACGAGGAAAATTTAAATAAAATATTAAAATCTTATTTAGAAAAAGAAGGTTGGAAAATAATTTCTTTTTTTAATGGAGAATCGGCATTAAAAAAAATAAAAGATGAACCTCATTTATGGATATTAGATATAATGCTTCCAGATATTGACGGGTTTCATTTATTAAAAGAAATAAAGAACAAAAATAATAGTATACCTATAATATTTATTTCAGCACGGGATACTCAAATCGATAGAGTGATAGGCCTTGATATGGGATGTGATGATTATTTAACAAAACCATTTCTTCCAAGGGAGCTTGTAATAAGAGTAAAAAATCTTCTTGAAAAAACATATGGGACAAACATCCAAGATAAAGTTTATTATATAAGTGATTATGAGATAAATGAATCTAAAAGAACCGTTTCAAAAGATGGCGAAGAAATAGATTTAACCTCAAAAGAATTCGATTTATTAATAATTTTTGCTAAAAATAAACAACAAGCTTTTTCAAGAGATCAAATTTTAGATAAAATATGGGGAAGTGATTATTTTGGAAGAGATAGAGTAGTTGATGATTTGATGAGACGAATTAGAAAAAAGCTTCCTGATATCAAAGTAGAAACTATTTATGGATATGGGTATAAAATAAATTGATAGGAGAAATTAGAAATGAAAAATTATTCTTTAGCTTTTCAAATTTGGATAACTTTTGCAACATCAGTTATAATAATTTTATTTATTTTGGGGATTGTTTATACAAATACTGTTAGGAAATTTTTTGAAAATGAAACTTATGAAATAATATTAACAGCACAAGAAAACTTCGCTCAAAATATATTAAATAGGCCTTTTATGAGAATGTTTAGATCGGAAATGGCGCTTATAAATCAGGAAATGAGAAGTGTTCATCACATTATATTTATAGAAAATGATTCTGTAGAAATTTATTATAAAACGGGTAAAGAAAATGACTTGGATTCAAAAACCATTGAAATAATGAATGAAATGATTTTGAATCAGCAGAAAAAAATTTTAAATTACAGTATTGAATCTCAAGATAAAAAGCTTTTTTTTACTGCAAGAAAAGTTTTTGTTCAAAATATTTCAGGTTATTTAGTTTCTTATATGTGGGATACTTATAAAAAACAAGTTGAAAAATCTCTTTTGGTAAGCTTTTTTTTTGGGGGAGCGATTTCGATATTTGTAATTTTAATAATATCGCTTCTATTAGCAAAAAATCTGACAAAACCACTTAAAAAGTTAAAAAAATCAGTTCAGAGCATTTCGAAAAAAGAATGGTATAATTCTGTAAAAATAAATAGAAAAGACGAGATTGGAGAACTTGCAAATTCAATTGAAAAAATGAGAACAGATTTGATAAATTCTGATAAAACAGAAAGAGAATTTATTCAATATGCTTCTCATGAATTAAAAACCCCTTTAATGGTTATAAGAAGTTATATTCAGGCGATAGAAGATGGTATATTTCCAAATGGAACACTTGAAGGAACATTGAAAGTGATAGAAGAAGAATCATCTATTCTTGAAAAAAGGATTTATGATTTATTATATTATTCAAAAATAGATTACTTGTTTAGACATGAAAAAGGCTCGGATTTAATTGATATAAAAGAAATTTTTGAAAAATCTTTTAGAAAAAGAGCAATTATAGAAAAAATTGAATTAGATATAAATTTTATAAATATTAATTTGAAAGCTGTTGAAGAACATTGGAAAATAATATTTGATAACATTTTTGATAATCATTTCAGATATGCAAAAAATAAAATATCTGTTAATTCATATTATGATGAAATTAATTATTATATTGAAATAATTAATGATGGTAGTTTAATAGATGAAAAAGTTTTAGAAAATATGTTTAAACCTTACAATAAAGGCGTAAATGGAAAAACAGGATTAGGCATTGTTATTGTTCAAAAAATACTTAATATATATAATGGAATACTTGAGATATCTAATTTAGATGATGGAGTTAAATATTTAATAATAATAAAAAGATAGTTAAAGGATTATAGAAATGAATATATCGTGGCTATTGTTTTTCAAAAATTTCCCCCTTTTCAATAATTTTGTGTTATAATAAGCTTTGACGATGAAAAAATTTGGAGGAAAAAATATAAATGTCTATAATGACTTCTGATGGAGTAAAGTTATATGTAAAGATAAGTGGAATAGGTTATCCCACTATTTTTATTCACGGAGGACCAGGAGCATGGAGTTATAACTTTGAAATGGTTGCAGGGAAACATCTTGAGAATTTTTTAAGAATAATTTATTTTGATCAAAGAGGTTGTGGACGTTCCGAAGAACCAAAAAATTTTGATTATTCATTAAATAGAGTTGTAAAAGATATTGAAGAAATAAGAGTTAAATTAAAGTTTGATAAAATTAATTTGATTTGCCATTCTTTTGGAGGAATATTAGGATTAAACTATATTTTAAATTACGAAAAAAATATAAATAAGGTAGTATTTTTAAATGCTTCTTTGAATATTTTAGAATCTTTTGAAAATCAAATTTTGGAAGGAATAAAAATATTAAACTTAGGGGATTCGGAAGTTTATAAGAATAAGAGTATAGATGTAATAAAAAGGTGGGGTAAGATAAGTAAGATGCTTTTACAAAGTGAAGATTATTATAAACTTCAATACGAGAATAAGCAATCATTTGAAAAAGCTCAAAAAATTGAAAAGCGACTCGATAAAGGAAAAAATTTTCAAAATTATGTTTTTAAAAATGATGAATATAAACAGGATTTCACGCTCTTATCAAAAAAGATTACAAAAGATATTTTGATTATTCATGGATTGGAAGATAATTCGGTTGGCAAAGAACATCATAAAAAATTTAATTTCCCTAATAAAATAATTATCCCCATAAAAGGTAAACATGCTGTTTATCAAGAAAGAACAGAAGAAGTTGTAAAACATATTAAAAAATTCTTTATAAAATAGAAAAAACTGTATTAGAAATATTTAATTCTAATACAGTTTTTTTATTAATTTATTTATTTTTTTTCCAAGCATGCAAAGCTAATGCAACACCTATTACTCCGTAAGCTATAAATACTCTGAAGTATTCTCCTATTTGTGCAATTCCAAATAAAGATTGACCAGCAAGAGGAGATACAACGAAAAGTGTATGAAATAATATTACACCTATTAATGCTTGGGCAATAGTAGCTTTTTTAGTGTTTGCTCCTCCAACAAGGAGTGCTGCTATTGCAAACATACCAACTTGCTCATGGCTATTATATGTATTTATTGTTCCTATGTCTTGTAAAAATATTAATTGGCCCCATGCCGCAAGAACTGTCGAGATTATTACTGCGATGATTCTCATTTTGTTTACATTTATTCCCGATACTTCTGAAACGTGCATATCTTGACCTACAGCTCTTAATTGTTGACCAAGCTTTGTTCTTAAGAAAAAATATAAAGCTACACATAGAACAGCTACAACTATAAGTGTGAATACAGGAATTCTAATTGTACCTGCCTGTACAGATATAATATTATTTAATGCATTACCGCTTGTTCTATAAATATCTACAGTATTTCTTAATCCGACTCCGCTAGGAAGCATCATTCTTCTGTTTTCCATTGGGATAACGCTACCTACAAGAACTAAGAAGATAAGTTGATAAATTCCATTTGCAAAAAATCCTAACATCATAGATGTTATCATTTCTCTTCCTTTGGCTTTATTTAAGATTTTACCTACTAAAAATCCTGCTATTAAGGCTATAGGGGTTGAAATTAATGTGGCAATTAAAAATGCAGATAAAGGAGAGGCCTCCCAACCAGAATATTGCCAGTGAGTTACTGCGATTAATGCAGCTTGTGCTGACATTGCTCCTAAAACAATACCAAAATTAAGTCCTAATCCAGCAATAACAGGAATAATTAAAGATAAAACCAAAAATGAATTTCTTGCAAGTCTTGAAATTAATTCGCTCATTAAAAAACTCATATTTATGTTAGCTGAAATTACTCCAAAGATACAAATCGCGGCAAAGAAAATAGGCACAGCATTTTTTATTAAGATATTTTTATAATCTGTTTTTGGATTCATACTATTTTCCCCCCTTCTTATTGCCTCTTGTTAAAGCATAAACTATCATACCATTACTAATAATTAATCTTGCCACTTCAGAAATATCTCCATCAACAACTTGACTTGTTACAGGTAATGAAATAGTAAGAAGGGTCTGAAATAGTATGGTACCTATAATAACATTAGATATGGTAGCTTTTTTCAATGATGCCCCACCAATTAATATCGCGGCAACTGCCGGAAAAGCCATAAACATAGGACCATTATATAATTGCAAGAAACCGTAACTTTGGGCATAAGCAATTATACCTATTGCTGCAAGACAATTTGAAATTACAACAGCAGTTGTTCGCATTTTTTTAACGTTAATTCCTGAAGAAATAGCATACATTTCATTTGCACCTGTTGCATCAATGGCCAAACCGATTTTTGTTTTAAAGAAAAAATATAACAATACACAAAAAAATACAAAAAATAATATTAAACCTGTCGGAACTTCGAATTGTCCGATGCTAAGTTTTAAGAAATCACTCAAAACACCACTGAAATGATTTACAAGACTTATAGTGTATCTTAAGCCTGTTCCGCCGATTGGCCAAATAATTTCAGGGTTAGTGAATGGGAGAACTAACCACATCATGTTCATAAAAGCAACGGAAGAGAACCCGACATAAGTTCCAACCATCATTTCTTGCCCTTTAACTTTTGCTAAAAGCCAAGCATATCCTATACCTGTAATTATTGCAAAAGGTAAAGCAAAGATTATAGCCATAAAGAAACCTGTAAATCCAGTAAAGTTAAATTGAACACTAATTAATGAACCTAAAAGACCACAAACTATTCCAAGAGGAAGTCCAAAATTAAGCCCCATTCCAGCTCTTATTGTTGGAATCATAGCAAGAACAAGAATTCCTGCCATCCCGACTCTTCTTATAGAATCACCGATTAAAGGGGGGATTGCAAGACCACTAGCAATAGCAATTATAAATAATAATAGTAAAAATGAAATTATAATAAGTCGCGGTATTCCTAATTTATCAATGATGTTTTTAACTTTATCCATGATGAATCACCTCTTTTTTTGCAGCCATCATTAATCCAAATTTAACATCTGGAGCATCTGGAGGAAGTATGCCGGCCAATTCCCCTTCTGCAACGATTGCGATTCTATCACATATTTTTCTCAACTCGGCTAATTCACTCGAAGTCATAATAATTGTAACTCCGTGTTCTCTATTCATTTTTACAAGAAGATCTAAAACAATTTGTTTAGCCCCTACATCTATACCTCTAGTAGGTTCGGAAACAAATAAAATTTCTGGTTCTAATGTAAAAGCTCTTGCAATACAAACTTTTTGTTGGTTTCCTCCACTCAAGCTTCTGGCTTTTTGTTCAGGACCAGTACATCTTATGTCTAGTTCTTTTATCAACTCTAAAGCGTGTTTTCTTATTGCAATATTATCATAAAAACTCAAACTTTTTGAAAAACTATTTTTTAAGAATTTATCTTGAATTTGAATAGCTGTTGTTGCAATATTCATTTCTATGCTCTCGTCAAGCAATAATCCTATACCTCTTCTGTCTTCAGAAACAAAAGCTATTTTTTGATTAAGAGAACTCACGGGAGAATTTAAAGCAATTGGAGAACCATTTTTTGAAATGTTTCCTTCAGATGGATATAATCCCATTATTCCATTTGAAACGCCAATTTTCCCTCCGCCTGCAAGGCCTCCTATTCCGAGTATTTCGCCTTGTTTAACTTCTAATGAGAAATTTTTAACTTTTTCTCCAGGCATATCGACTTTTAAATTTTCTATATTTAATAAAGTTGAAGCATTTTCTATGAAGTCATCTCTTTTTAACATTTCTGATTTAGACATCTTTCTGCCAACCATTTTTTCGGCTATAGTTTCAATGGTAAAAGATTCTTTTTTGCCGCTTTCAACTAGGTGACCATCTCTTAAAATAGTTATTGTATCTGCAACCCTCATTATTTCATCTAATCTATGAGTTATAAAAAGTATGGCAATGCCTTTTTCGGATAATTTTTCCATTGCATCAAGAAGTTTATCAGCTTCATTTTCTGTTAGAACCGCAGTAGGTTCATCAAAAACAAGTAATTTTATATCACCTTTATCAATTTCTCTAGCTATTTCAACAAACTGCATATGACCCACAGGTAATTTTGAAATTAGAGTTATTTCGTCAATAGACATTCCTAATTGAGTCATTGCTTTTTTTGCATCTTTATTCATTGCTTTAAAATTAAGAGTTTTCAATGACTTGCCGAAAATTTTACTAAAAATATTGTCTTTTGTAATTTCTCTATTTAACTTAATATTTTCTGTTATTGTAAATCCTGGCAAAAGCATAAATTCTTGATGAACCATTCCTATTCCGGCGGCCATAGCTTTTTGAGGAGAATTAAGATTTACTGGTTCTTCATTTATAAGAACTTCACCATCAAATCCGCCAGTTTGATGAATTACAGGCATTCCAAAAAGAATGTTCATCAATGTGGATTTTCCTGCTCCGTTTTCTCCTGCTAATGCATGAATTTCTCCTGCTTCAAGTGTTATGTTAATATCTTTCAAAACTTGAGTGCCAAAATATGATTTTCCGATGTTTTTCATTTCTAAAACTTTTTGAGCCATAAAATCCCTCCTTTACAAAAATAGATGTCGGGAAAAAAACCCGACATCTATATATTTGGTTTATTATTATCTAATTTCCGAAAATTATAGAGTCAGATAATAACAAATAGAAATTACCATATCTATCGAATCTTGAAATATGCATTGGGAATTTTGCAACTTCTTCAACAGCGGCTTTTACTGCTGCCATGTCGCTTAAATCAATTTTATCTTGTGCTGCTTGTATAACTATTTCAACAGCAGCTTCTGTTAATACATAATTGAAAGCAACTGGCCATGTTGCGAATCTTCCTGCACCACCTAATTCGATTATTCTTTCATTAATTGCTTTTGTAAGATTAGGTATTCCTTCAGCACCTTGCATTTCAGGAGTAACTTCTAATCCAATTGCAGATGGATATGCATGAGCTGGTGATGGGCAACATTGTTCAGGGTATATAGCTCCTCCAGCTAATACTTGTGTTATAATTTGTTCTTGCATAGCACAATTTGTTCCAAATACTGCAGTGTTTTTTCCATAAATTGCTAACTGTCTTGGGATATCTTCCATCATAAACTGCTGTGTTCCGGCTATACCTTGTTCACCCATAGGATCTGGAGCTGAAACAAATACGAATTGTAAACCTATTTCATTAGCAGTTTTTTCCATTAAATCTCTTCTTTGAGCAAGAAGCTCATAAGACATATGTCTTGGGAAAGAATAATGTAAAATTGTATCTGCACCCATTTTTTTAGCTAATTCAGTAATAGTTCTTCCTCTTCCAAGATCATCTGTCTGGAATGCTAAATCAACTTCATCGCTTACTAAGTAAGGATCTTCATGAGGTACAACGGCTGCAAAAATTATATCTTTTCTTATCTGTCTAACTCTTCTGATAGCAGGAACAGTTCCAGGAACTGCCTGAGAAATAACAACAACTTTTACATCTCTGTCATAAGCAAATCTTAAGATTTGAGATATAGTTGTTTCCTGTTCTTGCATAAAGTTATCTGGATATGTAACGTGAATAACTTTATCTGCACCATATTTTTCAACTATTCTTTCGCCCGCACGGTATTCTTCTTCATTTTGAGAAACTGTACCTGTAACAACACCAATTTTGAATGGTAAGCTTGCCAAAACAAGAGAAGATAAAGTTAACACAAAAACAACTAACAAAAATACTTTTAAAAATCTCTTCATACTTGTAACCCCCCTTTATATGATATGAAACTTTTTTAATTAATTAAAAGTAAACAACTATTTCTATTATAACACATAAAACTACGTTTTTGTCAAGTGGCTTAAGTGGTTTTTTTGTTTGATTATAATACGATATATCTATATAATCGCTTATTATAGTAAAAGAACGATTTTTATATTCAATCGTTCGAATTATAAATGAATTAGTTAGAAAAAGCGGGAAGTTGAAAAGGAAAAGCTTTAAAATCAAACGCATAATAAAAATTTCTTTCGCTTTTAAATGTAGTGTAACAGCCACGCTGCACTTTGCACGGCGTTACAGCACTTATGACAACATTAGTCAGTAGAAAATTGGTTGGGGAAAACGCTAAAACAAGCATTTATAGTTAATTTTCCTCTTGAGGGATAGCAACCAAAGTTTGACGGAGTGGAGAGTTTTTTGTAATTTCTTTTTCTTTTAATAATGAATTTGTAAATATTGGATAAAATTATTAGTTGGTTAGTTGGAAAGAAAAAGCGTTAAACCCATATAATAATGAAGTGGTAAACAATGGATAAAATAAATCGCGAACAAGATCAAATTTTCTAAAAAACAAATTTCGCTCGGTCAAAAAATTGCTAAAAATAGCAAACTCGCTACGCTCAGACATGCTATTTTCTGACGC
>CAYZNB010000051.1:0-18721 GCA_964478535.1 uncultured Thermotogaceae bacterium | reverse complement strand
AAAACCAACTATCAATCAATAATTTTTACCCACACTTTTTTACATAGATCCATAAAAATTAATAAAAAAATCAGGCATATGCCTGATTTTATTTTTTAAAAATTAACTTGTGGATTTTCTCTACTTGCAGCAGGTATTTCAAAATAAGGTTTACTTTCATATCCATTATTATTCGCAATCATTTTTGCAGGGAAAGTTTTAATTTTAGTGTTAAATTCTCTTACTGAATCATTATATCTTTTTCTCGCTACTGCAAGACGATTTTCTGTTCCAGATAATTCATCCATTAATTGAATAAACAATGAATCTGATTTTAAATCTGGGTAATTTTCCACTACCATTAATAGCCTTGAAATAGCACTATCAAGATTGTTTGAAGCATCAATTTTTTCTTGAGGACCTTGAGCGTTTAAAAGACCTGCTCTTGCATTTGCAATATTTTCAAAAATATCTTTTTCTTGAGCAGCATATCCTTTTACAGTGTTTACAAGGTTAGGGATTAAATCAGCTCTTCTTAAAAGTTGATTGTCAATTTCAGACCATGCAGAACTTACACTTTCTTCAAGAGTTACGAGGTTATTATAGATGGAAAAATACCATCCAACACTACCTACAATTAAAACTATTATAACAACAAAAAATGCTATAAGTCCTTTTTTCATTAAAAAATCCTCCTGTTATGTAATATATGTTTGAAAGTATTAAAGTGGAAAGAGAAAAAATTATGAATTTTCTAACTAACATTTCACTTTTTCCATCAAAAACTTCTTCCTGCTCCTCCGCCTCCAGACGAACCTCCGCCAAAACTTCCACCGCTGCTTCCGCTTGAAGAACCCGAAGAATGAGTTTTTCTTGGTATCGTATAAAGTCTTTCGAATTGATAATTACAATGTCTACATCTAAAAAATCTTTTTCCTTTTCCACTTGAGCTGTAAGTAGCTCTAACTAATACGATGTTTTTCATTACAGACATTCTTTTAGAACATCTTGGACATTTTGGTTTTGAAAGATATGCTATAAAGGGAGCGCCTATTATAATAATAGGTATAAAAATTAGAATCCATATTATGTCTGCAAAAGACTCTTCATTTTCATTATAATTAATTTCTAATTCTCCAGTAATAACACCACTTATAGCATTTATTACAGAAATAACGGCTTTCCCGTATTGTTTTTGAGAAAGATAACTCATCATATAATCATCCATAATTCTTCCAACTTTTCCATCTGGTAAAACACCTTCAAGACCGTAACCGGTTTCTATTTCAACTCTTGATTTTCCGGCTCTTTCAAGAGGGTCTAAAGCGATTAAAATTAAAAGACCATTATCTTTATCTGCTTTTCCTATGTTCCAAGTGTTAAAGATTTCTGTTGCCATATCTTTTGGGGTTATTGAATCATCTGTACTTAATGTAACTACCGCAATTTCAACGGAAGTTTGTGCTTCGATGTTGTTTAAAAGGGCTCTTATTTCATTTGATTCAGCACTGTTGAAAAGGTTTAAATAATCATTTAAGTATCCATTATGCGTTGGAACTTTCCATGAAAAAGTTAAAACACATACAAGTAAAATAAATATGATAGGTAGTTTTTTCAAAATAATTCCCCCTATAATTAAAGCGTTAATTCGCTTTTTATTTTTTCAAGTCCTTTAATGCCTATTTCAAAAAATTGTTCAAGAGTTATATTAAGCATTTCAATTTTTTGAATATTTTCCCTTTTTGCACCTCTAGCAAAAGCTTTATCTTTAAACTTCTTTTTAAGAGATTTTGAAGTTAAATTTGAAACATCTTTATCTGGTCTTACTAAAATAGCCGCAGTTATTAATCCCGATAGAGCATCTGCTGCATAAAGAGCTATTTCAAAAGGGGTTTCTAAATTCTTTTTTTCATTATGCGCTAATATAGCCTTTTTCATAGATTCATCAATATTTTTTTCCAATATTTCAACAGTTTTTAAAGCATGTTCTTCAGGGTTATCAGAGGTATATTCATAATCAAGGTCATGTAATATTCCAGTAATTTCCCATTTTTCAGGATCTTCTTTTAAATACTCAGCAGTTTCTTTCATTATAGCTCCCACAGCTAAAGAGTGAGTCAAAAGATGTTCGGCATTAAGATGTTTTTTTAAAAGAGAAATTGCTTCATTTTTATTCACAAAATCACCTCTATTATTCGATAAATTTATAAAAAGCAAACCTGAATATGTACCATAGATTAATTGCAAAAGTTACTAAAAAGAGTAAAATGAAAAAGGCTATAAAGTTTTCTGGCAAATCGAACATCATAAAAATTAGACATATTATGTTTATTAAACTTAAAAAAACTATTTTTTTTAGTTTTTTCCATAAATCAGCCATTTCCATTCTTAATTTATAATTTTGATATTCCAAATCATCTTTTAGTGTTGAAAAATCATTTTTCAATTTTTCAATTTCGTTATTTTCTTGATTCTTCACAAAATCACCTCTTATTAAAATATCCTCTTGTTATTCCTTTAATTTTGAAATTTTCTTTAAAAACTTCGTTTTGTTCTTTTGTATGAATTATATTCAAATATTCTTCATAAATATTTTTAATTTCTTCTGGAGTTTCTGTGGTAAAGTCGAGTCTAAAATTTTTGAAATTGTTTTCTAAAAGTGTTGGAATATCATCATACAAAAATAGTGTTTTAGGGTTGTAAATTTTTGTGTAACATCTATAAGATTTCAAAATAGGCAAATGTTCTCCTATACGATCTTCTAAATAATATTCATTTTTTTGACATAATCCACAGTTTTTAACGTTGTTATTTAGTATGTTTGTTATTGGGCAATACTTCATGTGCATGACTGGAACTTTTCCATATACAACTATATTTCCATTAAAATATTGGTTTATATTTTTTAGTTGTGAAAAATTCAACTCATGTGAATAAGTTATTTTTCTAAATCCTTTTTCTTTTAAAAATTCCATCGTTTTAAAATTAAAAACGTTTAAGTTGAAATCACAGTCTACTGTTCTTGTCGAATTAATAAAAACAGAATCGCCAATACTTGTTCCCATCAAATGATTACAATTTTTTATAATTGCTTCAATTTCTTCTTTGTTTTCAGATGTTCTAAAAACAGGTATAACAGGAATAATATTTTTAGTTTTTCCTAAAATGGAAGCTTTTTCAAAGTTTTCAATGTCTTCAAAATAAATATCTTTTATATTTGTTTCCATTAAAGCATTTAATTGTTCTAAATTAACTACTTTAGCAGATAATTCTATAGGTATATTATCATAATCGAATAATTCAGGTATTTTAATAGAAAGTTTTTCTGGAATTACGAATTGTTTTTTTTCTAATAGTTTTTTTTCAAGTTTTTCAAAAATAGATCTTCTCATTCTGTTTATTTCTGAAATTGGAATCGACAAATTTTCATCGCAGTTTATATTTAAATTTTCAAAAACAAAAGGTGTATTTCCTGTTTTGTTTATTTGAGTTTCTATTCTTTCAATTGATGTTGGAACATTAACAGCTTTTTCGCATATAATATCAGAAGTTTCAACTATTATATAATCTTTGTAATTTATTTCAAATCGAGGAGATTCATTTATTTTTGCTTTGAATGATCCTTTAACATAAACTTTTTTAGTGTTTGTTTTTGAAAGAAGTTTTTCTATATCTTCAAAATTTTTTGAATAAGTTTTATTTAAAACAATATTTGGTGGGACGGGATATTTAAAATTTATAGTCACAACATCATCTTTTTCAGCTTCTTTTATTCTTATGCCATCTTTTTCAATATATTCAACTCTACAGCCAACACTGTTATTGTTGTAATAAGCTTCTAATCCATCATTACAGTATAATGATTCGAGAAGTTTTATTTTGAGTTTATTGTTTTTAAATTCAATTGTTTGGGCCACAGGTATTCCTTTATTGTCAGGTTTTTCATGATTCATTATATCAATATTTGTTTCATTTGAGATATAACCAGAAGTGAAATTTCTGTTGAAAGCTTGTTTTAAATGTAATATATCTTTTTCTGAATAGTTGTTATTATTATTCATTAAATAATTGTCTATAGTTTTTCTATAAATTCTTACAACTGAAGAAACATATTCAGGTTTTTTCATTCTGCCTTCAATTTTTAAAGAGGTCACACCTGATTTTATAATTTTTTCAATTAAAGGTAAAGTACATAAATCAGAAGGACTTAGCAGATATTTTGATTCGGTTTCATATTTGTTTTTAGTTTTGTTAAATAGCTTGTACGGTAATCTACATGGTTGAGCACAATTTCCTCGGTTTCCGCTTCTTCCACCGACAAGGCTGCTTAAAAGACATTGACCAGAATAAGAAATACATAATGCACCGTGTATAAACACTTCAGTTTCGCAATCAGTATTTTTATTTATAAATTCAATTTCTTGAACAGATAATTCTCTAGATAAAACTGTTCTTTTAAATCCTATTTTATTTAATTCTTTTACCGTGTCAATATTATTTATAGTCATTTGAGTACTTGCATGAATTTCTGCATCAGGTATATAATCTTTTAAAATTTTTGCAAATCCTATATCTTGAATTATTATTGCGTCAATATTATGAAAATAACAAAATTCGGCATAATTTAAAGCCGATTTAAGTTCATGATCAGAAATCAATGTATTCATTGTGAGATAAACTTTTACATTTCTTAAATGGCAATATTCGACAGCTTTTTTTATTTCTTCGTCATCAAAATTTTGAGCAGATGTTCTTGCGTTGAAATCTTTACCGCCTAAATAAACTGCATCAGCACCATTTTCTACTGCATAGATTAAACTTTCAAAATTTCCCGCAGGAGCTAAAAGTTCTATTTTTTTATTTTTAATAGTTAGAGTCACTTCCTTTCTTAATACATTCTAATATTCCAAGATTATATTTTTCGTCATTTGAAACTCCCTGTACTTGATTGAGTTTTTCTATAATTTCACCCATTTTTTTTGATTCTAATATTTTGAACCCATTTTTTTCATACTCTTTTTTTAGAGAATCAAAATCAAGATACTTTTTCTTTTCTCCACTATTTTTAAAATTTTTTGAACTTTTATCAAAATATAAGAAAAGTGTATGCCATTTTCCATTGTCTTTTAAAAGAGAAGAAATATTTTCTACGGGGATATTGTTATTGTTAGATAAAAATTCATTAGAAGATAAAATGTCTACGGTTATATCTATTTGATTATTTTTTATAGGTAATTTTTCAAAATTACCTGCTATCAGAATAACGTTTGAAACATTTTTTGTTTCAAGAAAACTTTTAAAGGATTTTACAAAATTTATATTTAATCCACATATTATATAATATTTCTTTTTTAGAAGTATTTGTTCAAGAGAATGAAATAAAGTTCCTCTTCTTGAAACGAGTTCTAAAATAACTTTTCCATCAACTTTATCTTTCAATATTTTTTTTCTAAAATCTGTTCTTGTTTTATCTAAAGCACTTACAAGAAATGGTGTTGATTCTTTGTCAAAATCTCTTTCAAGAACATAATCAGTAGAAATAGGAGAACAGTCTATATCTTCTGTCTTTATAATGCCGTTATCGATTTCAAATACTTTATCGCATTTTTCACATTTTAAAAAACCTTCATATATTTGATTATTTTTAATGTTGTTTGCCGAGAGAGAAAGTTCTTGTTTACAATAAGGACACGCTGTCAAATTTACAAATGATAGCGGAAGTCCTAATTCTATTTTTTCATTTTCAACATTTTCTTTATTCAAAATATTCAATTTTTCTTCGATAATTTTTAAAGAATTCATAGCATTATCGATTTCATTTTGTAAACTTTCTTTTTTGTAATTCAAAAATTCTTCAATAATCTTTTTTTCATTAAAATTAATCAATGTTCTTAATCTTTTTACGGAGATCATTTTTTGAATTTCTGAAATTGAAAATTTTAAGTTTCTAAGTTCAAGTATTTCTTCCATATCTTTTTCACATTTTTCATCAAAATAATATTGATTATGTATTTTTTCTGGAAATAGTAAAGATAAAGATATGTAATATCTTATAGTGTCTTGAGTTACTTTGTATTTTTCAGCAAATTGACCTATTCTCATTAAAAATCCCTACCCTTACTTTTATTAAAATTAAGCTTCTATGTAAAATAGTGTGGCTAATAATAATTTATAGTTAGTTGGTCTGGAAAATCAAATAACGTTTAAAACCCTGTCCATCCCGTCAATCTTCGATTGACACCCCTCAAGAGGGGAATTAATTACAAATAATTGTTTTAGCGTTATTCCTTGACCAATTGTTTGCTGCCCAACGTTATCATAAGTGCTGTAACGCCGTGCCTCCTTGGGAACGATAGTTGAACGGTAGTTGAGCAATCGTTTAACCATTGTTTAACCATTGTTTAACGCAAAAGATGAATGTTTTTGCCTGTGCTGTAACGCCGTGCAAAGTTCAGCGTGGCTGTTACACTACATTAAAAGCAAAAAAATAGCTAATATTAAAATGTTTTTCCTTTTTAACTAACTACTAACCTTTTCTCCAAATAACTTTTTTTCTTTTGTCATCAAGTATTTCTACTATATCATCAGGTATATTCATGTCTTTTCCAAATTTTTCTAACACTTCTATTATAAGATCTTCTGGTAATGAATTTATCATCCACAAATCACTTAAATATATTTTGTTTTCTTCTCTTACAGGAGCTTTAAAGATAGAACTTTCTACTGCTTTTGAAAAAACTGATAGCGGTTCTTCTTTATAAAAACCTTTTCCTGTATTTTCACCAAATAATTTAGCCATTCTTACACCTCGTCTCTTTCTCTTAAATATACTTCAAGATTTTTGAATTCATTTAATATCTTTTCTTCTACTTTGTTTACTTCATCATCTTTTAAAGTTCTATTTGCTGATCTATAAACAATAGTTATTGTAATGCTTGTTTTGTTATCTTTAATTCCTTTGCCTTTATAAATATCAAAAATATTTATTTTTTCAACTAATTTTGAAGAATCAAAAATAATTTTTTCAAGTTTATTATATTCAACGTCAAAAGGAACTAATAATGAATATTCTCTTTTTACCGCAGGAAAATCAAAATTAGTGTTGTCTTTTTTTAGTCGTTGTTTTTTAGAATTTATAATATCTAAATTTAATTCAGCAATATAAACAGGAGATTTTATATCATAATATTTTTTTGCGATTTCCGAATCTAAAAGGCCTATAAAGCCTAATTTTTCTCCGTCTACAAACACAAAAGCACTTTGTGATTTTTGCAAACCTTCTATTTCTGCCCTTTGATAATCAAATTTTATATTGAAATGCTCTGAAATATTTTCAAAAACACCTTTTAAAGAGAAGAAAGTGACGTTTCTTTTATCTGAATAATCATAGATGTTTTCTCTGCCTGTAGCGGCTAGAGCTACAGTTGTAACTTCTTTAATTCCTGTATCTAAATTAGAATCTGAATGAAATGTTTTAGATATTTCAAATAACTTTACATCTCTATTTTGATTTCTATAATTATACGAAATTGATTCAAGAACCCCATAAATTGTTAAAGGTCTCATATATTCATATTCTTGTGATAACGGATTTAAAAGTTTAATATCAGATTTTTCAAGCCACATATTGTTTATATTCATAAAAGAAAAGGTTCTTGCTTCATGAAATCCGTTTGCTCTAACAAGTTCTGATATTTTATATTTGAAATCAAAAAAATCTCCGAAACTTCCAGATTTAATTTCAGTTGTTGGGAAACAAGAGTTTATATTGTAATAACCATAAATCCTTCCAATTTCTTCTACTAAATTTATTTCTTTTTCTATATCAGGTCTTTTAGTGTCTGAAATAACTTCATACACATTATCATTTTTAGTATGTTTAAATTCAAATTTATTTAATATAAGTTCTATATCTTCATCTTTTATTTCTATACCAAGTTTTGAGAACAAATAATCTTTTCTCAAATTTATTTTTAAAGGTTCAATCTTATTTGTATAAATATCAGTATAAATTTCTTCTGATATACCACCTGCAATTTCTTCCATAAGTTTAGCGACTCTACCCATTACAAAAGGCACGTCATTAGGATCTACACCTCTTTCAAATCTGTAAGATGAATCTGTAGATAATTTATGGTATTTAGAAGACTTTCGTATATTTACAGGATCGAAATATGCGATTTCTATAAGAACATCTTTTGTTTCATCGTTAATTCCGCTTAATTCGCCGCCCATAACTCCACCTAAAGCTAAAATGTTTTTACCGTCAGTTATGAGGGTTTCTTCGCCGTTCATTTTATATTCTTTTCCGTCTAAAAGCAATACTTTTTCATCTTTTTCAGCTTTTCTAACGACTATTTCTTCTCCTATAAGTTTCATGTCAAATGCGTGTATGGGATGACCGTATTCAAGCATAACATAATTTGTTATATCAACTACATTATTTATACTTCTAATACCCGATGAAGCGAGTCTTTTAACGAGCCACAAAGGTGATTTTTTAATTTCTACATTTTTAATTTTAAGAGCAGAATATCTTTTACACATATCATAATTGATAATTACAGGAAATCCATTTCCTTCAGAAAGACTTTTTATTTCAGGCGATTTAATGTTTTCAGCTATTCCAACGGCAAAAAATTCTCTTGCCGTTCCGTTATAAGAAAGCAGGTCTGGTCTGTTAGGTAGAATTTCAATTCCAATAACTTCATCTTTTATTTTGAAATAATTTAAAAAATCTGTACCATCTGTAACATCTTCAGTTATTTTATATACGGCATCTGAATTTTCTTCAAGTCCTATTTCTTCCAAAGAACAGAACATACCTTCAGATTTTTCGCCTCTTAATTTAGTCGTTTTTATTTTGAAATTTCCATAAAGTACAGCACCATCTATTGCAACAGGAACTTTGTCACCTTCATTTACTGTCAAATCTCCGGTAACTATTGTGATTTTCTTATCGCCTAATTTTACAGAACATTTTATTAATTTATCTGCGTTAGGGTGAGGTTCAATTTTCTCTATAAGACCTACATAAACGTTTGATAACTCACTTCCTATATATTCAATTCCTTCAACATCTGTAGTATGTAATTTTAATTTTTTTACTATTTCTTTTGAATTTATTTTTATATCAGCGTGATCTGAAATCCAATCTAAAGATATTTTCATATTTTCCTCCTAATTATTTTTCTATGAATCTTACATCATTTTTAACGAATTCTCTCATATCTTTCAAATTATGTTTTAACATAGCAACTCTTTCTACACCTATACCAAATGCAAATCCTTGCCATTTTTCAGAGTTGTAATTAACATTTTCAAGAACATTAGGATGAACTAGTCCTGCACCAAGTATTTCTATCCATCCGGTGTTTTTACATACATTACATCCTTTACCGCCACAGAAAATACAACTTATATCTACTTCAAATCCCGGTTCAACAAATGGGAAAAAACTTGGTCTTAACAATATTTCTACTTCATCACCAAAATACTGTTTTGCAAAAGCTTCTAAACTCATTTTTAAATGAGCCACACTAACATTTTTATCTACAAATAGAACTTCAACTTGATGAAAGACTGGAAGATGTGTTGCATCCATTTCATCTTTTCGATAAACTCTTCCGGCTGAAACGACTGCTATAGGAGGTTCATTTCCCATCATAGTTCTTATCTGTACGTTTGAAGTGTGAGTTCTTAAAAGCTTTTCATCTTCCGATTCTATATAAAAGGTATCTTGCATATCTCTTGCAGGATGCCATTTAGGGGTATTTAAAGCATCAAAATTGAACCAAGAATTTTCTATTTCATTTCCTTCAACTGCCGTAAAACCAAGATTGACAAATATTTCGCAAATCTCTTTCATAGTAGAAGATATTAAGTGTTCTTTTCCAACAATTTTTTTTGTGCTCGGAAGAGTTATATCTATCCATTGTTTAAGTTCCGCATTCTTTTTTTCTTCTTCGAGCATTTCATTCAATTTAGTGTTTAAAATTTCTTCTACTTCATTTTTTAATTCATTTACTTTTTGGCCAAAAACTTTTTTTTCTTCAATTGAAAGATTTGTCATATTTTTCATTAGCTCTTTTATTTCGCCTTTTTTTCCAAGATATTTCGCTTTCACTATTTGAAAATCAGGCATATTTTTTACTGTTTGCAAATCTTTATTAATGTTCTCTATTATTAGATTCTTCTCTATCATACTTTTGATCCTCCTGAGGAATATTTTTTTTGGTTTTAAAAACGAGATATGTTTTTATAAAAATGGTACTTAAAATAATATTCAAAATTACTGAAAAAATAAAAAAATGGTAAATATAATTGTGGAACAAATCAAAGGCAATAATAAAAATAGGGATAAAAGAAATTAATATTTTTATTAATTTTTTCGAAAAAAGGTTCATCAAAAAAACTGAAGATACTCCACTAAAAAAAGCTACATTATAATCACTAAAATTAAAAAAATTTGATTCATAAATCAATATTGAAAAGATAGAAAATAAAGAAAATAATATAATCGATTGAAAAAATTGTTTATTATAATTAAAAGTAAAAAGAAAATAATTATTTGGTGAAAACACATTATTTATAATGCCTAAAAAAATTATAAAAATAATAGTTAAAATATAAAATATTTTTTTTGATATTTCAAAAATTTTAGAAGTGTTAAATTCGTTGGAAAAAACAAAATAAGAATTAACAACTCTATTTTCTATCTTTGAATATTGATAGTTAAACAAGTTTATATCATCTATTATATCCCGAAAATATTCAGAGCCTTCTGGAATCATAACTATAAAATTGTTATTTTCAACTTTTAATATGGCTTTAGCATGTTCTGGAATAGCGGAAACTTGTATTATTTTTTCATTTTTTAGTGGTGAGGTACCTAAAAAATAAAATTTTTCATTATTAAAAACATAACTGCTTAGACTATAGTTAATATAAATAAGCAGTAAATAAAAAACAAATAAAATTGTAGTTATTTTTAAATTTTTTTTCATTTAAAAAGATTTCCCCCTAATTAAAAAAGTCTGAAAAGCTCTCCTCTTTAATTTTAAATTTGATTTTTTTAACCCTTATATCTTTAACATTAGAACTTAATTGAGATAAATCTGTGATTTCTTCGTTTGTGTTAAAATCTACAAAAAATTCTCCCGTTTCAATAAATAACTCATTTCCTTCTTCATTTAAAACAGAATCAGAAACAGCCTCTAAAAGCTCGCAAGAATCAGTAATTGTTATTAAAGCACCGTCTTTTTTTAAATTCGATACAATAGAAGAAATTTCAGATAAATCTTCTTTAAAAATTTCCTTTTTTTCTGCCGCTATAACTATAAGATGTTTTTTTGAAGGGGTTAATTTTAAAATCTCCAAAATACTCTTTTTCCAAAAAGATGGGATAACAACATGAGTAAAAGCTCTTCCTAACCAAGCTGAATTACTTGCCACAAGTTCATTTATAGTAACTTTTTCTGCGTATTTTTTTGGTTCACATAATATTTTGAATAAATTTTTTGTAACTCCACACACATTATCGCTGTAAATACCTAAAGAACTGCCTTTTTCGAGGACGAGTTCAGGGAAACTCACTTTAGGTTCGACAATTCTCAAAATATTTGAAACAACTGAATTTTGATTGTTTTTGATCATCAAAAAATACTCCTTCACAATTAGAATAAAAATCAATTACAATTATATCAGATAAATTAAAAAAATTAAAACATGAGAAAAAATTAATTATTTTAACCATTTGCAAAGCTTTTTTGCAATATTATCTTTATCTATTGGTTTTAAAATAAAATCATCCATACCAGAATTAATAAAATCATCATTTTCTTCTATCGTTAACCCGGCAGTAATTGCAAGAATAGGAATATTTTTAAATTTATTTTTTATAATAGCAGTTGCTTCAAATCCATTCATTTCTGGCATTTGAATATCCATCAATATTAAGTCAATAGTATCATCTGTGAGTTGAACAGCTTCTTTTCCATTATTTGCAATTATTACTTCAAAACCCATATTTGTTAAAACTTCTTTTGAAATAAGCTGATTTATTTTTATATCATCTGCAAGAAGGATTTTATAGCCTTTAAAAATATTGTTTGTATTTTCAATAGGTTGCTGAGAATCAAAAGTTTTTTTTTCTTCGCCTTTTTTTAGAGGGATAGAAAAATAAAAACAACTGCCTTTTCCATATTCGCTTTCAAAATTAATAGTGCCTCTCATGAATTCCACCAATTTTTTACAAATCATTAATCCTAATCCTGTTCCGCCGTATTTTTTTGTTATGGAAGAATCAGCTTGTGTAAACGATTGAAAAAGTTTTTCTTTGCTTTCCTCTTTAATACCTATTCCAGTATCTTTTACAGAAAATTTTAAAAGAACTGAGTCATTTGAAATATCATTTTCTAAATTTTCAATAGAAACGGTTATTTTACCTTTGTTAGTAAATTTAACAGCATTTCCAATTAAATTAATCAGTATTTGATTAATTCTAAAAGAATCTCCTATAAGACATTCAGGCATATTTTCATCGACAATTAACTCCAAATCTAAATTTTTTTCTTTTAGCTGAAAAGAAAAAAAGCTTTTAATATTTTCTACAATATTTTTAAGACAAAATTCTTCATTTTCAAGAATAATTTTTCCTGCCTCTATTTTTGAAAAATCCAAAATATCATTAACAATATTTAGTAAATGTTTTGAAGAAATCTTTATTTTATTTAAATATTCAGATTGAGTTGAATTTAGATCAGTATTTAATACAAGATTTGTTAAGCCAGAAATAGCATTTATAGGAGTTCTTATTTCGTGACTCATATTTGCCAGAAATTCACTTTTTTCTTTTGCAGTTTTTTCAGCAATTATTTTTTCTTTTTCTAACTCTCTTGTTCTTTCAGAAATTTTCATATATTCTTTAATTTTATACCATATTGCAGGAATTAAAGATAATATAAGGGTAAGATTTCCAATTTCTTTTATATAAAGAGTAAAAAAGTTGCTTGGGAAAAACCCTATTCCTCTTAAAGAAAAAATTAGTATTGAAAAAATAAGAAAAGCTATACCTATAAAAAAAATTTTTGAAGGCGTATCGTTCTTTTTTAAAGCAATTAAACTACAATATAAATTTGGAATTACAAAAAAAATGCCTATTAAAGAATATAAAAATATTGATGTGCTTGGGGTAACGAAGAAAATTAATAAAAGAATAACTGTTGATAATATATAAAAATATTTGAATAGTTTAGAACCAATTTTTGAATATTCTTGTGCTTTTAAAAATTTTTGAGAAAAAATAGATAGCGTTATAAGTGCTGCAAAACCTAAGAAAACATATAGTTTATAAATAGATTCAATTTCTGGAAAATAACGAAAGAAAAAACCACTTTGTACAAATTCAAAAAAGAAATGAAAAATCATGAATATAGAAAGAGCGGTATACATATTTTTTTTATAGCTCAAGGATATAAAAAGTGAAAAAAAAGCAAGGCTTAAAATAAACCCAAAGTATAATCCATATAAAAGATTTACAAAAGTTTCTGAATGAAAATAATTATTTAGCGGATATAATGCTAAGGGAAATCGCATAGTTCCAGGAGTTTCTATTCTTAAATAAAGAGTATAATAATTATTTGGATTTAAATCAAATCTTGTAGTAAAGCTGCGAGTTTTTCTGTCGTTAAAAATATTAAAATTTTGATTTAAAATAAGTTTATCATCAGAAAAGAGAAAAAGTTCCATTTCTCCTAATAAAGGGTAGTTAATATTTAAAAGCCATTCTTGCATTTCCGGAATATTATTTTTGATGTTTATTTTTAACCATAAAGCATCAGACATTAACCCATAGTTTGTTTTTCCTTTTTCAAATATAATGGCTTTATTTTCAATAATATAATCAATATCTTTTATATCTTTTTTTTCTGCATAGACATATATATAATCATCAAGTTTATAATTTTCTATACTATTTAAAACAATAATTTTTTCACAAAATACAGTTGTGAAAGTAAAAAAAATAAAAAATATCGTTAATTTTAACTTCATTTTTAGACACCTCATAAATTTGCTAGTAATTAAACAATTATAACATGATAAATTAAATAAAAAAACTTTATAGTTTGGTTAGTAAAAACATAAAAATGGTTTAAATGTATTGTCTCAATCAAATGGTTTTTGTGGCGTGACGGCGTTGAGAAAAGTTTATCGATTGGTTAGCATACAGTAGAGCAGAAAAATTTTTTAAATTTTTCCTAGACTAAGATATATACTGACCAAATTTTAATGCTTTTTCTAACGCATTTTTTAGTAATTGAAAGATTTAGAACCATTTTTTTATTTTAAATATTAATAGCATAAAAGAAGCCACAAAAAACATTATTCCTATAATTATGAAATAACCATATTTAAAAGTGAGTTCTGGCATGAATTCAAAGTTCATGCCATAAAGACCTGCCAAAAAAGATAATGGAATAAAAATTGTTGAGATAATTGTTAGAACTTTCATTATTTGATTCAGTTTATAACTTATTAATGAAACATGTATTTCAATTAAATTTGAAGTGGTATCTTTCAACATTTGTAAAGATTCATCAAGTCTTATTATATGATCATAAAGATCTCGAAAGTATATCAAATTATTTTCTTGAACAAAATTTATATCTCCTCTTTGTAATTTTCTATAGACATCTCTTAAAGATAAAAAAATTTTTCTGAGATAGATAAGAAGCTGTTTTAATTTTTTTATTTCTATTAGATCTTCAGGTTGAGTATTTAAAGTTATATTTTCATCAATTTCTTCTATTTTTTCTGCGATTGAATTTAAAAATAAAAAATATTCATCTGTTAAAATATCTAAAATGTTATATAGTAAATAGTCTAATCCTTTTGATTTCATTAATGATTTTTTTTCTTTTAATCGATTTTTTATTATATCAATAAATTCAAAATTTTTTTCACTAAAGACAATAAGAAAATTATCTTTCTTTACAAAACTTATTTGACTGAAATTTATTGAATTATTTTTCTCGTTATTTATGATTTTTTTAAAAACAAAGAAAGAATAATCTTCATAATCTTCATGTTTATTACGTTGATTAATATTTGTAATATCCTCAAGTGTCAATTTATGAAGATTCAAAAAGGTATTTATTTTTTCCAAATATTTTATATCTGAAAACCCTTCTAATATTATTAAATAGTTATTTTCAATATTTAAAGAAACTTTTTCAAAATAATTCATGTCGGTAATTTCATTATAATTTTCCTCGTTATATTCAATAAAACTTATTTTAGAAGTAGCTTGAAGATGTTCTCCGGTATATATAACTTCGCCAGGATTTTTTTTAATTTTTTTCACAATATTGTCAAAAGATAATTTCATTTTTATACCTCCAAATAATTTTATTTTTATTTTAAAGTAGAAATTTATTTAATTATATCATTATTAATACGGTAAATTCATTAACCTATTTTTAACTAAAAAAAATAAAAAATATAGTAATATATGTATAAGTGGATAAAATTTGTTTAGATTAATTAGGAGGTGTAAAATGAAAAAAATTGCTGTAATTATTGAAGATTTATTTGATGATTTGGAATACAAAGAACCAGTAGAAGCTTTTTTGAAAGAAGGACATCAAATTATTCATGTTGGACTAGAAAAAGGTAAAAAAGTAAAGAGTAAAAAAGAAGGGTTTGAAATTGTTGTAGAAGAAAAAGCGGATAAAGAAACAGCTCATAAATATGATGCTCTTTTAATTCCGGGTGGATATGCTCCAGACAGACTTAGGGCTTTTCAAGAACCAGTAGATTGTGTAGCTGAATTTATGGAATTAAAAAAACCGGTTTTCACCATTTGTCACGGTCCTCAACTTCTTATAAACGCTGAAAAAGTTAAAGGCAGAAGAATAACGGGATTCAGATCTATAAAAATAGATCTTATAAATGCAGGAGCAGATTTCATAGATGTTGAAGTTGTTGTTGATGATAATTTAGTTTCAAGTAGAACCCCTCTTGATTTACCGGTATTTATTAGAGAATCGTTAAACTTATTAAAATAATTTAAAAAAGGTGGTTTTAAAATGAAATACATTATTAAATCGGAAGATATTTCTTGTAATCATTGTAAAATGAGTATTGAAAAAGAATTTTCTCAGAATAAAAAAGTTTCTAGTGCGGTTGTAGATGTTGCAAATAAATCTTTGACTATTGAAACAGAACTTTCTTCTGAAGAAGTTTTAGATATTTTAAGCGAAATAGGTTTTGAGGGTAATCTAATATAAAAAACAGCAGAATTTATTCTGTTGTTTTTTATTTATAATCATTGATTTTATTTTTTTATAATATGGTAAAATAGAAAAAAAGGGGGAGATAAGATGGACATTAAAGAAATTATTAATAATGTAAGTGTTGACAATTTATACAATCATCTTTTAAAAATTGAGGGAATAAAACATCATATTAGTGGATTAGATAAGCTTAATGAAACAGCAGAATATATAAAAAATCAATTAGAATCTTATGGAGTTGAAACATTTGAACAAGAATTTGAATTTGAAGGTGTTAATAATGTTTTTAAAAATGTAGGCGGATTTATTCAAGGTAAAAGTAATGCGGAAATAATTATAAGCAGTCATTATGATACTGTAGATAATACGAAAGGTGCAAATGACAATGCTTCAGCTGTTGCAAGTATGTTAGAAATCGCAAGAGTTTTATCTTCGTTAGATAAACTGGAATATAGCGTCAGATTTATAAGTTTTACTTTAGAAGAATTGCATCCTTTAAGATACAATAAAACTTTAAATAAATTAAAAGAATTAGATTTAATTGATGAACACAACAGATCAAAAAATTACAGTATACATAAAGCAAGAAAAGAGTTTAGTAAACTTTTTAACAAAGCAAGAAAAAAGACAAAAAATTATTATGAAGCCTCATTAAAAGCTTTAGAATTAATCAAACCTAAATCTACTCCAGAAGAATTTGAATATTTTAAATTTTCAAGCGAACAGTTTAAAAACATATCTGATTATAGTGAAAGTATAGGTAAATCAGGAATAGTTGGTAGTAACTTGTGGGTAGAAAAAGCAATTGCTGAAAATCACAAAATATTAGGAGTAATAAATTTAGAAACGATAGGATATACTTCAAAGCAAAAAAATTCTCAAAAATTTCCAAGTCCATTATTTAAAATTTTTCCTAAATATAAAACTAAATTAAGAAAATCTGTTGGTGATTTTATTAATATTGTTGGCGATAAAAATTCTATAAAATTGGCAAAATTATTTTCCAAAAACTGTAAAAATGAAGACATTAAATTACCCTATGTTAGAGTAGCTGTTCCTTTAAATTTTGAAAAAATCTCTAAATATTTACCTGATTTACTGAGATCTGATCACGCTCCTTTTTGGAAGCATAATATTCCTGCATTAATGATTACTGACTCTGCTGATTTTAGATACCCTTATTATCATACACAAGCAGATACGATGGAAAAATTAGATTATGAGTTTATGGAAAAAGTTACTAAAGCGACAGTTGCAACTGTATTAAACTTTTAAAACTTTCTTTTCTATAAAATTATTTTGGTTCTCTGTAAATTTTTTTGAGTAAAAATTATTGAATGATAATAGGTTCTTTCAAAAGTTATTTTAGTTTATAAATAATCTAAAAATTTTTTTACACTCATCGCTCTGGCATCTCGAACGACATTTTTTGGAGGAGAGATCTGCGTACTTTAATTTTGTGCGACATGAAGTCGTAATATAGATTGCTTGAATAAAGCTACTCCTTCTATTTGGGGTATTTCTATTTTGCATGCATTAGAAGTAAGTCTAGGGAAGCAATGCCCCAGACTTAGCCGACTTATTAAAATATCTCAAATTATAAAAATAGAAACCCACAGATTTCTCCTCAAAAGAATGACTCTTTTTCGTTCGAAACGACAAATCACATAATTTTCTTTTTTAAATTTCTTTCAGTAATCGATAGTTAAAAGTTGTATGAAATTTCGAAGTACTTGTAAAAACATTTTTTATTTTTTTTAATGGTTTGGCAAGGAGAAAATTATGAAAATAGAAGAGATTAATAATAAATGGATATCAGAATTGATTAAAAATTTTGTAGAAAAATCTTCAGAAAATATTTTGGGAGATGAATATTATGAAAAAGCATGGGAAAATCCTTTGATTGGATTTTCGATAGGTAATGATGAATTATATGGTTTCTTTAAAAAAGACATTGGTGATTTCTATTTGACTCCAGAAGAAATATATAACCGGACTTTTCCAAATGATTATAAAAAAGCTGAAGAATTATCTATAATTAGTTGGATACTTCCGCAATCAAAAGCAACTAAAGAAGAACAACGAAAAGAAAAAAATGTGCACAAAGATGTCCGGCAAAGGCAATAAGTGAAAAAGGTCATGACAAAAAAAGTGTAGGGAATATCAAAGGAATTATACTGGTAATTATACTGGTAATTATATTAAAAATAAATATAATATTGATTCATTATACTGTGGTCTTTGTCAATTTGGAGTACCGTGCGAATCAAGAATTCCAACTTTATTACATTTATAAGCAAAAAAATGGTTCTATGTAAATCTTTTTGGGGAATTATGAAAAATTTTTCTAAAATCAGTTTTGATTTTTATAATGCCTTGATGGTAAATATGTATGAAATAAAGTAGCGAACAATTGAGAATTTTCGTATAAAAAACAATTGAGCGAA
>CAYZNB010000050.1:0-18731 GCA_964478535.1 uncultured Thermotogaceae bacterium | reverse complement strand
AATTGTTTTTTTGACGAAAATTCTCAATTGCTCGCTACTTTATTTTATCCATATTTACCGTCAATGCATTATAATAAAAAACTGTCAAAAGTATCATTTCTCTTTTCAATACCAAAAGACCAACTGTCTACTGACCAACTTTAAAAAACATATTTACCATCGAAGCATTATAATAAAAAACTGTCAAAAGTATCATTTCTCTTTTCAATATTTTAAATGCTTTTCAATTCAAATAATATAAAAAATAGAGGTGTTTTATTATGAAAAAAATATTAGTATTATATAAATCAAAATATGGTTCAACAAAAAAGTATGCACAATGGATTTCAGAAGAATTAAATTGTGATATAGAATCAACCGATAATGCGAAAATAGATTTCGTAAAAAACTATGATGTAATTATACTGGGGGGTGGAATTTACGCTACAGGAATTGCTGGGATTTCTTTTTTAAAGAAACATTATGAAAACCTTAAAAATAAAACTTTAATTGTTTTTGCAGTGGGAGCTTCGCCTTATGATAAAAAATCTTTGGAATGCTTGAAAGAAAAAAATTTAAAAGACGATTTATCTTCAATACCTTGTTTTTATTTAAGAGGAGCTTGGAATGAAGAAATTATGTCATTAAAAGATCGCATTCTTTGTAATTTACTAAAAAAGGCTGTTTCAAAAAAAGATCCAAAAGATTATGAAATATGGGAAAAAGCTTTAATGAACGCTGTTGGAAATAATTGTGACTGGACTGATAAAAAAAGTATAACACCTATTATTAAAATTATTAATTCATGAAAATAGATAGATTGATAGGGATAATAATTTATTTGTTAAATAGAGATATTGTAAATTCCAGAGAATTATCTGAAAAATTTGAAGTCTCTTACAGAACTATTCAAAGAGATATTGAAACTTTAAATTTATCGGGTATTCCTATTATTTCAATTCAGGGAGTTAATGGCGGATATAAAATTGAAGAAAACTTTAAAATAAAAAAACAACATATAAATAAAGAAGATTATAATTATATTATCGCTGCTTTGAAAGGGTTAGATTCAGGGTATAACAATAGAAATATTAAAAAGATTTTAGAACAGATCACTTATTATTTGAAATCAGACAATTTAGAAGATTCTAGAATAAAACTTGATTTAAGTGTTTTAAAAGAAAATAAAGTTATAAATGAAAATTTAAAAATTATAGAAAAAGCATTAGAAAATAAAACTCTTTTAGAATTTTCATATTTTAATTCTTATAATCAAGAATCTTTTAGAATTATTGAACCTATTGGACTTATATATAAGTGGTATTCATGGTATGTTTTGGGATATTGCTTAGAAAAAAAAGATTACAGATTGTTTAAAGTTGTCAGAATAAAAAAATTGAATTTAAAAAATATAAATTTTTCTAAAAATCATGATAGCTTTGAAAAATTGGTTGAAAAAATTGAGAAAAAAGATATTTCAAAAGATTTAAAAATTAAAATTAGGTTTGAGAAAGAGATTTTAAATGCAATTGAAGAATATTTTCCTAATGCTAAAATTACAATTTTAGAAAACGGAAATTATTTACTAGAAACTTATTTGCCTGATTATGAAAATGTTTGGAAAGGTATATTTTTGAGTTTTGGGAATAAAATTGAAATTTTAGAACCCGAAAATTTAAAACAAGAATTTTTGAAAAAAGCCGAAGAAATAATTTTTCTATATAAGAATCTATGACATACAGTTGTCGCAGTTTCTCTTATATAATTAAACGAATAATTATTTGGAGGCGAAAATATGGAAATTACCGTAGAAAATATTGAAAAAAATATAGCCTATTGTGGACTTGTATGTAGGTTATGTAATGAGTGTACATTTGAAAAGTGCTCTGGATGTAAAAATAAAAGTGAATTTTGTTCAATAAAAGCTTGTTGTTTAAACAAAGGAATTAAAGGGTGTTGGGAATGCGCAGATTTTCCGTGTGATGAAAAAATTTTTGATAATAAACGTATTTTTGTTTTTGTTAATTTCGCAAAAGATTATGGAATAAAAAAGCTCTCATATTATTTGAAAAAAAATTATGACAAAGGAATTCATTATCATAAAGAAGATGGGAGTAAAGGTGATTACGATTTAATTGAAAATGAAGAAAAAATGAAAGATTTTCTAATGGGAAATATAGACCCTTATGAAAAATGTCCTGTTTATGAAACTGAAAATTTTATTTTTAGATTGATTGAAAAAAATGATGCAAAATTTTTACTGAAATGTTATTCTGATAATGAATCAAGAAAAATTTTTAATAGTGACAATTGCACAAGCGATTTTTATTATAACACTATTGAAGAAATGGAAGAGTGTTTAAATTTTTGGATTGAGCAATATAAAGAAAAATATTTTGTAAGATTTAGTATTCTTGAAAAGATAAATAAAGAAGCAATTGGAACTATTGAAATATTTACAAAAGAGCTAGAAAATAATAATTATGGAAAAATAGGGATGTTGAGAATCGATCTTTTATCAGATTTTGAAACTGAAAATTTTATTGAAGAAATAACTGATAAAATAATTGATAATTTTTATACGGATTTTAAATTTGATATTCTTATGTCAAAAGTTAATCCTTATGGGAAAATAAGAAAAAAGATTTTTGAAAATAAAGGGTTTATTGAAGAGAAAAATTTAACTTTATATGATTTTTACTATATTAGAAAAAAACAAAAAATAAAATTTTAGAGGTGAGAAATATGGTTAATTGGCCTGAAGAATTTCCTTTTATTTCTACAAATAGATTGAATTTAAGAGAAATAGAAATGGAGGATGCTTATAGAATTTTAGATTATCGTAATAACAAGAAAAACTTTGAACATGTCATTATGTCAGAATTTAAAACTATTCAAGAAGCAGAAAATCATGTGAAAATTATGAAAAAAGGATTTTACCAAAAAGATTGGATTTTATGGAGTATTTCTTTAAAAAACAACAATGAAATTATTGGAACTATTTCATTATGGAATTTTAAATTGGAAGATGAAAGTGCGGAATTTGGCTTTGGAATTTTTCCAAAGCATAGAAAAAAAGGTTACATGAAAGAAACTCTTGTTGAATGTATAAATTTCGCTTTTAATAAATTGCATTTGAAAAAAATTTACGCTTTTACAAACGTAACTAATATTGAGTCGAAAAGTTTATTGGAGACATTAAACTTTAATTATGAGGGAGAAGAAATTGATGATTATGGGCCTGAATACGGAAAAATCAATCAAGCAATTTATTCAATAAAATTATAAAATTATTTATACTGTTTGCCATACTATATGAAAATATTATTAGTTATGTCAGCAGTATTTTAATAAATTAAAATATTTTTATTCAATATTGTTATGCTTTTGGAATCATATAAAAGTAATTCTTCATTTTTCATTTTTTGAAGTTCTCTTGACAAAGAAGTTCTTTGTATGCCTATTCTTTCGGCTAAAGATTTTTTTGAAATATTAAGAGAAATTTTTAATGAATTTTGAATATAATATTCTTGTTTTAGATAATTGCATATTCGTTCTCTTGCAGAACGATTGGCGTAATTTTTTATTTTATCTCCTAAAATTAATGTGTTATCTGAAATGAGTTGAAGGAATAAAT
Organism: uncultured Thermotogaceae bacterium; assembly: GCA_964478535.1. GTDB lineage: Bacteria > Thermotogota > Thermotogae > Petrotogales > Petrotogaceae > CAYZNB01. Next base: position 15,115 of record CAYZNB010000050.1, on the reverse strand, counting down.
TTAAGAATTTTTTATTTATAATAAATAAATCAAAAAGAACATGTTTTTGAATTTCAATTATTAATGTATCGCTTTTTGCAGTAATAGTCATTGGATAATATGGGTTTTTAGAGAATAAAAGATTTCCGCCTAAAATATTTTCATTATGTAGTTCGGCTATAGTGAACAAATTACCAGTTTCATCAATTCTTTCAATAGATGCTTTTCCTTCAATAATTACTTCTAAATTTCTACAAAAATCACCTTCAAAATGTATTATTTGGTCTTTTTTATAAGAAGATATTTTTATAAAATTTTTATTTAAGTAGTCACAGTAAACTTCTTTTGGAATAAGTTTGATCAATTCACTCTTTTCTATTTTTTTATCTAACATAACAAAATATAACCCCCTGAGTGTTACCAAGGTAACTCCTTTAATTTTTATTCTATTATATAATAATAATAACCAAATTGACAATGAAAGGGTGATTGTATGGATATTGTTACACTAGCATTTTGGGGTATTTGTTTGCCTTTGATCGGATATTCTTTATTTAAAAAGAAAAATAAAACAAAAGAAGCTACTGTAAAAGCAAAAGGTATGATGAAAGGTATGCTTTTAGACATAATAGCTATTATTTTTCTAATCGGATTAGGTTTAAGCATATTAACACCTACCGTAATTGCAGAATTTTTAAGCAAGTTAAATCCAATTACTGGAACTTTCATCGCAGCTTTAATAGGATGTGTAACGTTAATACCTGCGTTTGTAGCTTTTCCTTTAGTCGGATCTTTAATAGAAGGTGGAGCACATATTGTTCCTTCAGTAGCATTTTTAACAACATTAACTATGGTGGGAATAAAAACATTTCCATTAGAAATAAAAGAATTTGGATTTAAATTTACAGCTATTCGTAGCGGATTAAGTTTTGCTATGGCATTAATAATAGCATTTATAATGGGAGGTATTGTTTAATATGGTAATAACTTTAATTAAAAAATATAAACTTATTTTTATAACTTTATCTTTATATATTATAACATTAATTTTCTCTAACAATCTTTTTTTTCAAGCATTTCAAACTACAAAAAAGTATTTACTAGAAATGTTGATAGTTATGCCGGTTATTTTCATGCTGACAGTTTTAATTGATGTCTGGATATCAAAAGAGGCAATAATAAAACATCTCGGCGAAAAATCAGGATTAAAAGGAGCAGTTTTCTCAATCTTTTTAGGTAGTTTGTCTGCTGGACCTATATATGCAGCTTTCCCAATATGTAAAATGTTATTATCTAAAGGAGCGAGCGTTGCTAATATTGTAATTATCTTAAGTGCATGGGCTGTTATTAAATTACCTATGCTTGCAATGGAAACAAGATTTTTAGGAATTAATTTTATGATTTTACGATGGATTTTAACTGTTGTTGCAATATATATAATGGCTTTTATAACAGGAAAACTAGTAAAAAAAGAAGAAATTCATAAAGAAAAAGAGTTAATAAATGAAGAATTTTTAATAAAACAAAATTATTGTGTAGGATGTAGTATATGTGTTAAAATGATGCCAGAAGTTTTTGAAATCGAACAAAAAAAAGCTCAAATTAAATTCTATGATAAACAAAATACAGATAGCAATTTAATTGTTAAAACGGCTGAAAAATGCCCTACAAAAGCAATTTTAATAAACAAAAAATATATTTCTAAAAATTAAAAGTCATCAAAATGATGACTTTTAATTATATAAAATCTAATTTTCTTTTTTATTATAAAATTTTCTAAAAATTTGAATTATAGCGGTTGGTATAATTGCACCAAGTAAAATTAATATCCATTTATAAAAGTTTAAAGGAGTAGTTTCCATAACTGTATTAAAAAACGGAAGATACACAACAAGTAATTGTAAAACAACTGACATTAACAAAGCAGGTATTAATAAAGGATTTTTAAATATTGATTTATCTAAACCAAATGAGTTTTTTTCTCTCACATTGAATATATGAAATAATTGCCCAAATGCCATTGTAGAAAATGCCATTGTTCTTGCAGTTTCTACAGAATAATCTTGCGATAATCCAAAAACAAAAACGGCTAATGCTCCTAAAGAAATTAATGCTCCATTACCCAATATTTTTAATAAAAATGGTTTATTAAGTATAGCTTGTTGAGGATCTCGAGGTTTTCTTTTCATTATATCTTTTTCACCGGGTTCCCAAGCTAAAGACATAGCAGGTAAAACATCTACAACTAAATTCAACCACAATATTTGAAGAGCTAATATTGGCATTGGTAATCTGAAAACTATCGTTAAAAACACTGCAAGGATTTCGACAACATTACAAGAAAAAAGGAAATAAACAAATTTTTCAATATTATCAAAAATTACTCTACCTCTTTTAACTGCTTCAATTATAGTAGAAAATTTATCGTCTGTTAATATCATATCTGAAGCATCTTTTGCTACTTCAGTTCCTCTTATTCCCATAGCGATTCCTATATCTGCACCATTTAAAGCAGGAGCATCATTTACGCCATCACCAGTCATAGCGGTTACTTCGTTATCAATATTTAAAGCTCTTACAATTTGAAGTTTGTTTTCAGGAGAAACTCTAGCAAAAACAGATGTATGCATAATTTTTTCAGCTAATTCATCATCTGACATTTTATCCATTTCTTTACCGGTAATAACATTTTCAGTATTATTCATTCCAATTTTTCCAGCTATAATTTTTGCTGTTTTAGGGTGATCACCTGTTATCATAATTACTCTTATACCCGCTTCTTGAGACTCTTTAATCGCTTGTTTCACATCTTCTCTTGGAGGATCTATAATTCCATTAAGACCTAAAAGATTTATTCCGTTTTCTAAATATTTTTTTATAGAATCTTCTGAACCATCTCCATCATAATCTCTTATTTCGCCAACTGCCAGTACTCTTAAGCCTTCTTCAGCAAAGGCATCATTTGCTTTTAGCCAATGATCTTTATTTTTTTCATTTTTTATCATATCAATTAAAACATCTGGAGCACCTTTTATAAATATCCTTTTTAATCCATCGTTCATTTCATAAGCTGTTGCCATATATTTTTCTTTAGAATTAAAAGGAATTTCACCAATTCTTTTATTCTTATCATTTTCTAATTGTTTTCTATCTAAATTCACTTTTTTACCTAATACTACTATTCCACCTTCAGTAGGATCTCCGATTATTTTATAATCATTATTTTCTTTACTAAGTGTAGCATTGCTCGAAAGTACCCCGGCAGTTATGAAGTTTTCTAGTTCTTCATTTTCAGATAAAATAACTTCTTTTCCATCGGATAAAATTTTTCCTTCTGGTTTATACCCCGTGCCTTCGACTTCATATGTTTTTTTATTTATTAAATAAAATTTTTTTACTGTCATTTGATTTTCAGTTAAAGTGCCTGTTTTATCTGTACAAATGACTGTAGTAGAACCTAAAGTTTCAACCGCAGGCAAACTTTTAACTAACGCATTATGAGTTGACATACCTTTCATACCTAATGCTAAAGTTATTGTTGACACAGCGGGTAAGGCTTCAGGAACAGCTGCTATTGCTAATATAATTCCTATTTTTATCATTGAATATAATTCTTCGCCTGATAAAATTCCAATTAGAGTTACAATTATTGCAATAATCACTGAAAATATAATTAACGTTTTCCCTAATCTATTGAGTTGATCTTCTAAAGGTGTTGAAGATTTTTTATTAACTTTCAACATATTACTTATTTTTCCTATTTCAGTGTTCATACCAGTACTCGTTACAACAACATATGCATTTCCTCTTGTAGCCGCCGTTCCCGTAAAAACCATGTTTTTTCTATCGCCAACTGCAGTATCTTCTTCAGAAACAAACGAATAATCTTTATCTATCGCTTCTGATTCGCCTGTCAATGCAGATTCTATAGTAGCAAAATTTTTGCTTTTTATAATCCTTGAATCAGCTGTTACAGGGTCTCCTTCTTCAATAAATAAAATATCTCCAACAACAACTTCATCAGAATTAATTTCTTTAATTTCGCCGTCTCTTTTGACTTTTGCAACAGTTTTTGCCATATCTCTTAAAGATTCTACAGATTTTTGTGCTTTAAATTCAGAAATAAACCCTGAAATAACAGCAATAAATATGGCGATAATTATTGCTATCCCTTCCACAGTATCTCCCATAGCAAAAGCAACAACAGAAGCGATAATCAATAAATATACAATAATATTGTGAACATTTTCAAAAAAAATTTTTAAAGCAGAAACTTTTTCACCAGCATCTAAAATATTTGCACCAAATTTTTCTAATCTTTTTTTTGCTTCTTTTTCTGTTAATCCGGTATCAAAGTTGGTGTTTGTTTCTTCCAATATTTTTTCTGCAGTGTAAGTATGAGGATTATTGATTTTTAGATCCATACCATTATCACTCCTTAAAATAGAAATTTTTTATACTTTTCTATTTTATCACAAACATAGTGAATATTTTAGCATTTAAAACAAAACACTTCAAACTTTTGATAAATATAGTTTGAAGTGTTATGAAAATTATTCTGTTTTTACACTGTATCATTTTTAAAAAAAACTAAAGTTTTATATAATGCAGGTAAGAAAAATAAGTTTAATATCAAACATACACTCATTCCTAAAACAACTAACTGACCTAAACTTGATAATCCGGGATGATTTGCAAAAATAAGACTTCCAAAAGCAATTAATGTAGTAATTGTTGTCATTATGACGGCTTTCCCTGTATGAGTTATTGTGTCGTTAAATCCTTTTTTCCCTTTTTCAACTAATCTGTGTGTCATATGAACAGAGCTGTCTATTCCTATTCCTATTATTAAAGGTATTGCCATTAAATTTAATATGTTTAGTTCTATTCCAAAGACTTCTCTTAGCCCAAAAGTGATGTATAATCCTGCTATTAAAGTTATGAAAGCAATAGCTGTTGGTAATATTTTTCGAAATAAAAGTAATAGCATTATTAAAATTAAAACAATTGTTATTACACTAATTTTTAAAATATCTTCTTTAATTATTATAACTATTTCATCCATCAACAAAGTAAGCCCTGTAATATTTGGAGTTATTGATTCTATTTCTTCTCTGAAATTAATTGAATTATTCCCTTCCCAAAAATTTTCTTTTGGAGTTATTTCAATTAGAAATTTTCCTGTTTTTCCTATATATTTTTCTTTTAAAATATCTGGTAAATCTAAAAATGATATTTCTGAAACTTCAAAGTATTTTTGATGACCCAAAAATTCCGACATTCTTTTTAAAACTGAAAGTTTATACTCTTGATCTTCTGGAATATAAGAAAGAATAGAAGAAATTTCTCCAACTGTTTTCATTTCGGTTAACTTGTTATTCCAGTCAATTAATTGCGAATAATTTTCTGCTAAAATAGTTACACTATCAGGGTCGTATTCAAATTCTTTTTGTAAAATCTCATTCCATTTTAGTGTAGGAATATTTTCAGGATAAAATTTTGTCAAATCAGCGGTTATTTTTGTTGAAGATATGGGAATGAATAAAAATATCATTAGCAAAATTACTGCGATTACAATTATTTTTGAATATTCAAAAATAAAATTTCCTAATAAATTTAATAAAAAGTAAGAATCCTTTTTTCGTATTTTTGAATTTTTCTTTTCAATAATTAATATTATTGAAGGGATCACAATTAACATGCATAAAAGAGTAATAATTATTCCTACACCTGAAATGATTCCCATTTGCTGAAATCCTTTAAAATTAGCAAAAATAAAAGCTAAAAAAGCAACTGCAGATGTTAATGCTCCAATAATTATTCCTTTTCCTGTACAAGATAAAGTGTTTTTTAAAGCATCAAAAACTGTAAAACCATTATCCCTTTCTTCTTGATACCTTGCAATTATATGAATTGCAAAATCTATACCTAAACCAAATAAAAGAACTGCAAAACTTGCTGAAAATAAATTTATTTTTTCAAATACAATTGTTGTAAAAGCTGCGGTTAAAAAAGTTCCAAGAAGTAATGGAAACATTATAAATAAAGGTAGCCAAATTTTTTTTAATGAAAAAACAACAAAAAAGATTATTAAAAAAAGTGTAATCAAAGCAGTTGAAAGAAAATTATCAAAAGCTACTTTATCCGAATAATAATCATTGACAAAATATCCTCCAGCAATTCCTGCATCAATTTTATTCTTGAATTGTTCTAAATTTTTAGTTTCAATAATTAAGGATTCAATTATGTTAAAAAAAATCTCTCTATCTTCAATATAATTTTCAATGCTTATTTTTGGTTTCACAAACATCAAAAAATATTCATTGTTATCTGAAGATAAATATTTAATAGGATTAATTTCTTTATTAAAGCTATTATCAATAAAAGAAATAATATTTTTTTGAATTAAATTAGTATTAATCAAATTGAATCCTAAAATATTTTCAAGAGCTTTATAATTTTCTGTTGGCATAAATAAAAGAATAGAATCATCCATATCACTTAAATCCATTTTATAGTAAATATTATTTACTGTATCTTCTTGTTTCAATAAATCGCTCAAAGTTCTCATGAAATCTATTGCTTTTTCTTCTTCTCCATTTACTATTATGATGATATTATCCATTCCATCAAACTCTTTTTCTAATTCTTTTGAAGCTAAAACAATTGAATTATTTTCGGGGAGCATATTTTCCATTCCACTATCCATTATTAAAAATGATGAGATTATTCCTGAAATTATTAATAATACAAAAGAAATAATCAAAATAATCTTATAATTATTGACAAAAAATTTAGTTAATTTCTCCATAGTTTTAAAAACCTCCATATTTTAATTAACCGGTTAGTTAATATTTAGTTTTAAAAAAAAGCTTAAAATTAATTAAGCCTTTTTTCGTGATATGCCAAATGGGTATCCTTGAAAGCTTGAACAAAATTATTTCTTAAATCAACTTCAGAAAAATTATAATAAGAAATCCAATCATCATAAAAAGCCACAAAATTTATCATTGGCATAAATCCTGTAAAAAATTCTGTAACCATTATTTGAGAAAACTCTGATTTTGAATTTGCTTTTAGAACATCATATTTTTCAGAAATTTTCTTAATCTCTTGATTAATTAAAATATCACTTATTGAAAAAAGTAGCGGTTTTGATTCAACCGTATTAAGAGCTTGTTTTAATAGCACTTTTATAATTTTTCTTTTAGAAATTAAAAAATCAAGTACTTTATTAATCCAAATTTCTACGCTTTTATTGTATAAATCAATATTTTTAATATCCATTATTTTTGAAATAGTTTCTTCATCAAAAAAAATAACCTTAACATCTTCAATTAAAGAATTAAATAAAGTATCTAAAATTTCTTTTTTACTCTCAAAATAATAATAAATTAGTGCTTTATTCACTTTTGCAAGTTCTGAAATATCATTTACTCTTGTAGCTTCAAAACCTTTTTCTGAAAAGAGATTTTCCGCTGCATTAAGTATTTTTATCTTACTTTCATTATCCATTTTAAACACCTTCAACTTATTTAACCAACCGGTTAGTTTATTTTACTATAAAAAATATTTTTTGTCAAGTATAAAAATAAAGCTCATTTAAAATGAGCTTTATTTTTAAATTTGCGTTATTTTATTCCCATTTAAAAAATTTGATAGAAAAAATTATACAAATTATTCCTAAAAAAATCATAGCTATAATTGGAATAAAAATGTTTTCATTATATACGCCTAATGAAGAGCTTTTCAATAATTTAATACCTTGAGTTAAAGGCATAAAATCTGCAATTCTTTGAAAATGTGAAGGTAAAACTTCATATGGAAGTGTTGCACCCGAAAAAATTAACATTGGAAAATACAAAATACATGCTAATACAGTAGCTATTTTTGTATTTGGGGCAACTCCACCTACCAACATTCCTATACTAAACATAGATAGCATTACTAAAAAATACGCCCCTAAAAATTCTATTATAGAACCTCTAAAATTATATCCAAAAAAGACAGTTAATATAAAATAATTAAGGATTAATGAAATAATAGAATAAAAAATATAAATAAATATTTGTACTGTTAATATTAGTTTTGGGCTTGTTGGTGTTACTTTAAATCGTTTTAAAATTTTTTTATTTCTATAATCTGCAACAACTAATGGTAACCCCATTAATCCCCCTGCACAAACTGCTATTGCAGATAAGGCTCCGAAAGATTGCTCGATAAAAGTGTATTCTGAACCTTCAAATGCTGGAGAAGTTCCGTAAATTGCTCCTAAAATAATTGAAATTACTGCTGGCATACATATAGCAAAAATAAGCATATCCATACCTCTTAAAGATAAAACAAGCTCTGTTTTTAACATTTTAATAAACGCTTTCATTAATAGTTTCCTCCTCTGCATACCATAAATAAGCATCTTCAAGATTTTCATGCGGACTAGAATTTATGGCTTCTTCAATTGTGCCATAAAAAACCATTTCTCCTTTTTTTAATATTCCTATTCTATCGCATAATTTTTCTACTTCATCTATAAAATGAGAAGTAAGAAAAATTGTCATGCCGTTATTTTTTAATTCTAAAAGATGTTTCCAAACGTCACGTCTTGCTTTTGTATCAAGACCCGTTGTTAATTCGTCTAAGAAAACTACTTCTGGATTTGGAATCAATGCTAATACTATAAACAATCTTTGTTTTTGACCTCCAGATAATTCATTAATCATTTTTTTTAATTTTTCTGAAAGACCAAATTGTTTTAGTAATGCTTTATAATTTTTTGGTTTTTTATAAAGTGATTGAGTAACTTCACACAATTCGGAAACTGTAATTTTTTCTTGGTAACTTGATTCTTGAAATTGAACGCCAACTTTTTCAAACAATTTTTTTCGATCAAAATGAGGATTCATACCTAATATTGAAATTTTTCCTTTATCCTGTTTTTTTGTACCTAATGCACATTCAATGGTAGTGCTTTTTCCTGCACCATTTGCACCTAACAATCCAAAAATTTCTCCTTTTTCTACTGAAATATCAACATTTTTAACTGCGGTTATTCCCGAATAAGATTTAGTCAAATCCTTAATCTTTATTACTGAATCCATTTTTCTCCCTCCTTTTATTGCAGATTAAATAATATCACAAAAATGAAAGGTGGTGTACAATTGGAGGGTTTGAAATTAATAAAAAACTTTTTTCAATATTTAGTATTTTAAGAAAGTTAGCAAAGCGAATCATTTAAAATCTTAATTAGAATTATTTGATTGTAATTAAACAAGATATCAGAAAAAACGAATTTTGAATTTTAAAGAAATAATTATAATATATAAACGATACCGGTAACGTTCATATTTGATTGGGAGGGAAAAGAGATGAGAAAGATAGTTGTTTTTTGTTTTATTATGGTAAGTATTTTTATGTTTTCTGTTGATAATTTTTTAGTTGGGGACCCTTTACCACATGCTCCTGAGTTATCATATAGAGGAGATTATTCAGTAGGTGTAAGAACTGTCGAAGGTTTAAATAAAAATCAAATAGACATTTTAAACTATTCCGCAAATAACACAAATCCAAGATATGACAGACCTCTTACTTTAGAAGTTTGGTATCCTGCAATAATAGCAGAAAACAGAAATGAATTAACAGTTTATGTTGACGAATATTATGCATCAGATGCAATTTACACGAAGGGAAGAGCTTTAAGAAATGCTGAACCTGTAAAAGAGAAATTCCCATTAATTGTTGTATCACATGGATATCCAGGGACAAGATTTATGATGAGTTATTTAACTGAAAATTTAGCTTCGAAAGGATATATAGTTGTTGCAATAGATCATACTGAATCAACGGTAAGAGATCAAAAAGGTTTTGCTAGCACATTATTGAACAGACCATTAGATATTTTATATACTATAAATAGAATATCAGATCTTTCTAAATCAATAAACAGTTTTTTATATAATATCGTAGATATAGATAATGTTGGATTAGTAGGTTATTCAATGGGAGGATATGGTGTTTTAAATGCTGCAGGTGCAGGATTTAGTCAAGCAGGAGTTAATTTATCTTGGGGAGTTCCAGGAGGTCATTTAAGTATAAGACAAGCTGGAAATCTCGAATATATAAAATCATTAGATTCAAGAATAAAAGCAGTATTTGCTATGGCTCCATGGGGAGGAAATACTTTTTGGGATGAAGAATCAATGAAAGGACTAACAGTGCCTACATTTATATTAGCAGGAGAAAATGATGATGTATCCGGATATGAAAACGGAATTAAACTTTTTTTTGATAGAGCAATTAATGCTGAAAGATATATGTTAGTTTTTGAAAATGCTAGACATAACATAGCTCTCAATGCATATGATTTAGATCCTTTAGTTTCAATTAATATGACAGCTGACGATTATTTAAGATATGATGAACCTTCATGGGATAACAGAAGATTAAACAATATAGTACAACATTTTACAACTGCATTTTTTGGAATTTACTTAAAAGATATAGATTATGAAGATTACTTAGATTTAGTTTTCCTATCTAATAGTGGAGTATGGTCACAAAATAGAGATGGATCATTTAATGACAATCACACTCATTGGAAAGGATTTCCAAACAGAACAGCACTTGGAATGAGATTTTTTTATGAACAAGCAAAATAAAAATTATAATAAAATCCCGCATTATGCGGGATTTTATTATAATTCTTTAGTTTGGAACCACCAATCATAACCTTGACCAGATTTTTTTCTTTCCATAGCAGTTTTCATATCAGCTGCTGGCGGAATAATAACTTTATCGCCTAAAATATCATTGTTTGGCCAATTTTCAGGCATAGCAACTTTACTTTTATCAGAAATTTGTAACGCTTTTAATGATCTTAATACTTCATCAACACTTCTTCCGACTTCTTGAGGATAATACATTATTAATCTTACAGCACCTTTATCATCTATAATAAAAACAGCCCTTACTGTATTTGTACCTTTTGATTCATGAACCATACCTAATTTTTTTGCAACATTTCCCATATCATCTGCAATTATTGGAAAAGGAATTTGAACATTCATTTTTTCATCAATCCATTCAACCCATTTAATATGAGAAAATACCTGATCAATAGATAAACCAACTAATTCTGCATTTAATTTTTCAAACTCATCTGCTTTTTTAGCAAAACCAACAAATTCAGTTGTGCAAACTGGAGTAAAATCTCCTGGATGGCTAAATAATACAACCCATTTGCCTTTTTTCACATAATCTTCTGGTAAGTTCATCATTCCGTGTGTAGTTTTTACAGTCATTTCAGGAAATTTTTCTCCTAATAAAGGAATCCTGTTATCCATTTTCTCCACCTCCGTAAATTTAATAAATCATTTTAAATATTTTCATTTATATTATACATTTAATCTCTTTGCATGTCAAGCAACTTTTTGATATTATTTTTTACAAAATTATATCAAAAATATTAAAAATAAAACTACAGTATAAATGTGGTATAATTTAAGGGAAGAATGTATTTTTTTTAAAAGAGGTGAATACGATGGAAAGTATTTCTTCAATTTCAAGAGTTTCACCTGTATATGAAATAAGCAATACACAACGTTCGGAAATTTTTGCGGCTAATAATGCAAATTTCAGAAATTTGAAAATTAATAACGAAAAAAAGTCAGAAAATATATTTTTTAATGAATCTGGGGATTCTTATGTTATGTCTGAAGATGCAAAACGAGAAATTGAAAAAGAAAAAAGTAAAGAATCAATTAATGAAGAAATCTCTGACGATGAAAAAAAAGAAGTAGAAAGTTTAAAAAAAAGGGATAGAGAAGTAAGAATTCACGAGCAAGCTCATATTGCAGCGTCTGGAAACATACCTGTTTCGGGACCTGTATATACTTTTAAAAAAGGACCTGATGGAAATATGTATGTGGTAGATGGGCATGTTAATTTCACACTTCCAAAAGGAAACACACCAGACGAAAAATTACAAATTGCACAACAATTAAGGAGGTTAGCACTTGCTCCTGCGAATCCTTCATCAAAAGACAGACAAGTTGCTGCAAAAGCTTCAGAAAAAATAAATTCTGCGAATAAAGAAAAAAGAGAAGAAAATTTAGAGAAAATTGAAAATGTAAAAAAATCAGATGTTTCAAAAAAATCTCAGCCTCTAGAAGAAACAGATAAAAAAAGTGATTTCAAAAAATCAAATGCATCAGTAATATATGAAAGAAGTTTAGAATTTTTTAGTAATTTGAATAAAAGTTCATTTTTAATTTATGCTTAAAAAGGAGAAATAAAATGCCTTATGCTATTGAATTATATTTTGATTACGAAAGCAGTAAACAGATCGAAAGAATTCATCTGTATTTAAAGTCTAACGGAATTACAGTTGACGAAGGAACAAAACCACATATTTCTTTAGCTATTTTTGAAGATTTACCAATAGAAATTTTCAATAAAGAGCTTGAAAATTTTTCAAAAAATTTAATTTCTTTTGAACTATCTTTTTCAAGTATAGGAATATTTTTAACCGATTCAAACGTTATATACCTTGCTCCAAAGGTTACTTCTAAACTTTTAGAAATTCAAAAAAATTTTTACGATTTTTTTGAAAAATATATAGATAAAGCATGGGAATATTATTTACCAAATAATTGGGTTCCTCATTGTACACTTGCAATGAATATTTCAACTGATGAAATAAAAGAAACAATAGGATTGTTGAAAGATATTGAAATTCCTTTAAAAATAAGAATAGCAGGTATAGGCATATTAGAATTTAAACCCAATCAACAAATTTCTGAATATCAATTAAAACAACACGATTAATCGTGTTGTTTTTTTAATTTTTTATAAAAATAAAATATAATAAGTATTAATATAAGTAAGAACGACAAACCTAAAAAGATAAATTTTATAAATGAAATATATGATGTAAAAAAAGCTAAAACATTAAATTGATTAGGGTATATTTTTATCATAGAAAAAATAAAAAGATTTTCTAAATAATCAAAAATTGCTCCCAACAATGGAAGAAACAAAAAAAAGTTATATTTCAAAATATTTATTTTTTTAAAATAAAATATTGAAGTACTTAAAAATAAAAAATATATCAAAGGAAAAATCAAATCTAAAATTTGAACATTCAAATAACTACTATAATCTTTATTTATATTAGAAATTATTTCTCTTATATATTCATAATCATATAAAAAATTCATATCAGGAATAGATTCATTTCCCGTTTTTAAAGTATAATTAGGAATTAGAACAAACATAAAAATTAATTGGAATAAAATAAATAAAAATAGAAAAGCAAAAATATATTTTTTCACAGATATTTTTTCTAAAAACTTTATATAAAATTTCATGAAATCACCCCTAAATAAATCAGAATAATTTAAAATAAAAATCTTTTTCAAAAAATAAAGTTCCCACAGTATAACCAATTAAAGAACCAACAATAACATCAGAAGTCCAATGTTTGTCTTCCAAAATTCTTAAAATAGAAATAAATAATGGAATAACATAAATATAATTAGAATATTTTTTAGCATAAGGAGTAAAAATTGCCCACGAAAGAGCTGAATGACCTGAAACAAAAGAACGATAATCATCACCATCTAATCCACGAAAAAAAGAAAAATCATTTTTACCTAATTCGACATAAGGTCTTGCTCTTCCAAAGAAAATTTTTAAACCGTAAACAACTCCAGAAGAAATTATTCCCGAACTTAAACTTTGAAATGATGTTTTAGAATATTTTTCATCATCAGCAAAAAATGAAGATAAATAAAGAATTCCTGAAAAACCTAAAATATGCTCTGTTGTTAAAGATGATGAAAAATTAACATTTAAATTATTTTGAGAAAAGTATCTTATTTGTTCATCAAAATAATAACTTCCAACTATAGTTAATCCTGCTAAAGATTTATTTAAAATTATATCTTGTTTTTCAAACAACTCTTTTGCCGAACAAATTGAAACTGTAAAAATTATTAAAATAAAAAACATTACCTTTTTAATGTGGTTCATCTCCTTTTTTGTCAAATAATCAAAATCAAAATCCTTTATAAAAAGTGTTTTTATAAAGTAATTATAACACAGGGATTCTTTTTTTAAGAATCCCTGTGAAAGTAAATGATTAATTATTTAAATTTTATTGGCAAAAGCAAATCTAAATGTCCATCAATACCATTTTCAGGCCATCCCATATGAGATGAATATACCCAATTCAAATGTTCTTCAAGACAACCTCCCATAATCTCTTCACCTTTTTCACTATAATTCGGAGCATACTTATCATTTTCTTCTGCCCACTTGCTTAAAAGTTGCCATTCGTGAAAATCAGGGAATGAAATTGTATGAGCAGCATACATTCCGCCTTCAAATCTTTTTTTTACTAAAGGTGCTGGCACTTCCATATCTTCGGGTATTGTTACCCAATCTTCATAGCCATAATGCTCTTTATCAGTTGATGGATTAGGATGATTAAACCCAAACATTCTTGCATCAGGTTTTTTAAGATATAATCCACTTTCTTTAATAAATTTATCCATTACACCTCCCACCGTTTCTTCTGGATTTTCACCAATAAAGTGATATGAAGCTACAGTACAAGGTGGTAAAACAACAATACGAACATTACGTAATTTCACTAACTCTTTATTTGCCTTATTTAAATCTTCCATAGATCGTGCCTCCTTAAAATTAATTTTTGAAAGTGTCAGCGGTTCAATGACTCTCATTAAATCAGCGTCTTGCAACATTTCAAGTTTTATACGCGCTTTTTGATTGTTTTTTAAATGAGATAGAATAAACTCTAAAGAATCACGAATGATTTCAAGTGCTGATAACTCTTCATTGACTTCATGAATATTTTCGTGTAAAATCTCCATTATTTTAACTTGCTCAGGAGATTTTAAAATCAAAGCGATTTGTTTAAGAGGGATCCTCAACTTTCGAAATACAATGATATACTGTAGACGTCTTACAGAATTTTCATCATATACACGATAAGCGTAATCTTCCTTTCTCTGACTTTGTAAAAGTCCTATTTTTTCGTAATGTCTAAGCATTCTTGTTGAAATATTAAAAGATTTAGTTACTTCGCTGATAGTCATTAAACTCATATGTCACCTCC
>CAYZNB010000049.1:12275-18742 GCA_964478535.1 uncultured Thermotogaceae bacterium | reverse complement strand
CAAATGGAAGAAGTAGCTTTATTCAAGCAATCTATATTACGACTTCATGTCGCACATCACAAAAATTTACAGAGAACCTTAATATCTAATTATATCAAATTTTTTAATCATACTAAATAATGATCGTTTTCTATTGGTTCTGATATTTATAATTAAACACCCCGCAATTATTTTAATAATGAAGTTAAATGAAGAATAATTTTAATAAATTATATCTTGTGTTTTGGAAAGAATTACAGAAATAAAATTTTAATTAAGAGGTAAAAAATTCGGCCTGACCCCTAAAAAATGGAAAATAGAAAGCAAAAAAAGCAAAATAGGTACAAATGAAAAAAGTGAAAAAATAAAAAATAATTAAACAATTTAATGAAAGTCCGAACATATTCTTATATATGCAAATATTATTGCCGGTGCAGTAACGCCGTGCAGAGTTCAGCGTGGCTGTTACACTACATTAGAACATTAAAACATTAGGGCATAAAAACGGAAAATAAGGTATCGAAAATATAAAAACATGAAACCAAAATCAAAAAACAAAAACAGAAAGAAGAAATCAAAATCAAAAAAATGTAAAAATAATAATTAAAATAAAAGCTTTTTTAATCATTCAATCCCTCTTTTTTTTTGTAAAAAAGTTATTAAATATCGTTTTTTTAATTTATTATATCATAAAAATAATTTAATTTTAATTCTAAAAAAAATCTTGTAGTCTTCATTTAATTTTACGGGTTTCACTCTTTTTCTTATTTTCTTTATTTCAATATTTTAAAAATCAATTTCATTCTTCGTTATTAATATTTTATGAAGTTCAAAGATGTTGATTATAAAAATACAATATGATATAATTTTATTACTAATAATTAAACTTATTCTAAATTATAGAAGGGGTATTTTTATGGAAAAGCCATATCAGGAAAATAAAATTCTTTCTGTTGAGGAAATTAAAGAATTTTGGTCTAAGACTTACAGTAAAGAAGGAAAACCAGATTGGTCTCATATTTTCCCGTTTTATGATGAAAATATTTTTTTTCATGATTCAATACAGAAAATTCATGGTAAAGAGAATTTTGTTGCAATGTGCGATAGATTAGCTAAACGTTGTAAAAGTTTAAATATGGATTTATATCATATTATAAAAAATGATAATGTAGTGATGATGGATTGGAAGATGACAATGTCTTTTAGGTTTTTTCCAAAAAAACCGATTTTTGGTTGTACAAGATTAACCTTTAATGAAGAAGGGCTAATAATTGAACAGAGAGATTATTATGATCTTTGGGGAGATATTTATGATGGGATTCCTTTTTTCAGAAGATTTTACCGCTGGTTTATGAGAGTATTTTTCGGATAAGGAGATAAATCATGAATTTTAAACTTCCAGAAGAACTTATTTTCATTAAAAATAGCAAAGCTGTTCAAAAGCGTAGTAATGAGTCTATGAAAAATAAACTTTGTGTAATATCTGGAGCAACTTCAGGAGTAGGGTATAATGCGGCTAAAGAATTAGCCTCTGGAGGAGCAAATATTGTTATGGTTGTTAGAAACTTAAGTAAAGCTAAAGCTGTTAAAGAAGAAATTGAAAAAGATTATTCAGTTTTTGTAGATTATTTTATAGCAGATTTTTCTGATTTAGATCAAGTAAAAAATGCTGCAATGAAAATTTTAGAAAAATATTCAAGAATTGATGTTTTAATTAATAGTGCAGGTATTCATTCAACTAAAAGAATATTAAATAAAAATGGTTTTGAAATGGTTTTTTGTGTTAATCATTTAGCTACTTTTCTGTTTACAAATATTCTTTTGAACAGAATGATTGAATCAGCACCTTCAAGAATTATTCAAGTCAATTCTGAAGGGCATCGATTTAATGGGTTGAATATCAATGATTTAGATTGGAAGAAAAGAATTTATACCGGGTTAAAAAGCTATGGTGCTTCTAAGACAGCACAATTGTTAAGTGTTTTTCAGTTTGATGAAAATTTGAAAGGCACTGGTGTTACTATAAATGCTATGCATCCAGGTGCTGTAAGAACTAATATAGGCAGCAATAATGGTAGATTATATAGATGGTTTTTGCATAATGTAACTTGGCATTTTCTAAAGGATGCAAAAATATCAGGTGAAGCTATTTATTATTTAGCCTCATCAAAAGAGTTAAATGAGGTTAGCGGTAAATTTTTCAATTTAACAATTGAGGAAAAACCTGCTAAACATTGTTTTGATTTAAAAAAACAGAAAAAAATTTGGGATTTGAGTATGAAAATGACTGGATTTGTAAAAAAGGATGTGTTAACAAATGAGATATGATGCAGTTATTGTTGGTGGAGGAATTGCGGGTTTGATAAGTGCAGCTTTTTTGAAAAAAAACGGGTATAATATTTTACTTTGCGAAAAACAAGATAAGATTGGTGGGTTAGTGAATTCGTTCTATTATGATGGGTTTTTATATGATGCTGGAGTCAGAGGAATTGTTGATTCTGGAATTGTCAAACCTATGTTAAAACAGCTTGGTATAAATGTTGAATTTGTTAAAAGTATTGTATCTATTGGAATTGAAAAAGAATTAATAAAAGTTGAGTCAATAGAAAGTTTGAATGATTATAGGCAAATGCTTGTGAATCTTTACCCCGAAAATGAAAATGATATTGATGTTATACTTAATGAAATAAAAAAAATTATGGATTATATGGATGTTTTATACGGGATTGAGAATCCTTTGTTTAAAGATTTAATGAAAGATAAAGAATATTTGTATAAGACTTTAATTCCATGGTTGTTTAAATTTTTGGCAAAATCAAGTAAAATTAAAAAATTTAATGTGCCAGTTTATGATTATTTGAGTAATATAACAGATAATAAATCTTTGATTGATATAATAAGTCAGCATTTTTTTCAAAAGACTCCTGCTTCTTTCGCTTTAAGTTATTTTAGTTTGTATTTAGATTATGAATATCCAGTCAAAGGAACTTCTGATTTGGTGGAAAAGATAAAAGATTATATTATTAAATTAGATGGAATTATCAAAACCGAGACAGAAATTAATAAAATTGATATTAAGAATAAAATAATTTACGATCAAAATAATAATCTGTACAAATATGATAAATTGATTTGGGCAGCTGATATTAATCAATTATATAAAGTGATTGATGATGAAACAATACACGACAATAGAGTCAAAAAAGAAATAGAAGAACAAAAAAATCTTTTTGTTGGAAAAAGAGGTGGAGATTCAATTTACTCAGTTTTTTTAGCAATTGATTTAGACAAGGATTATTTTTTGAAAAGATCAAGTGGTCATTTTTTTTATACACCAAGCAAAATTGGTCAATCTAAAATTTTCAACAAACTAAAAATAATGAGTAAATCGACTAACAAAAAAGAAATTATTGATTGGATGAATGAATATCTTAATTATACCACTTATGAAATAGCTATTCCCTCTTTAAGAAATGAAGAACTAGCCCCAAAAGGAAAAACCGGATTAGTTGTTAGTATTTTAATGGATTATGATTTTATTAGTAATATTAAATCTTTAGGTTTTTATGCAGAATTTAAGAAATGTGTTGAAGAAAAGATTGTTTCTGTTCTTAATAACAATGTTTATGAAAATATAAAAGAAAAAGTAATTCATTGTTTTAGTTCTTCGCCGCTTACTATCGAAAGATTAACAGGTAATCTTGATGGGGCAATAACAGGTTGGGCTTTTACTAATGTCAATATACCAACAATAACGAAGATGACGCAAGTAAAAAAAACTTGTTATACTCCAATTCCAGACGTATTACAAGCTGGGCAATGGACATTTAGTCCTTCGGGATTACCGATAAGTATTTTGACAGGTAAAATTGCTGCTGATTCTGTCGCAAAAAAATTAAAAAAAAGAAAGTATTAATGTATTTTTAAGGGGGGTAAAAAATGGAAATTAAAACAAAATCATTAGTAAATGGAATTTTATTACTCGTAACATTAGTTATAAATGCTATGGGGGCTACTGGTTTAATTAACGGGCTTTCACAAAAAGAGATTTCCGATATGTACCCAACTTTAATTACACCATCATCTTCAACATTTAGTATTTGGAGTGTTATATATACATTTTTAATTGTGTCTATTATCGTTATGATTATTAAAAATAAAGATGCATATTATAAGAGAGCTATTAATGAAATTAGTTTTCTATTTTGGGTGTCTTGTGCTTTAAATATTATGTGGATTATAAGTTTTTCTTATAATTTGATTGGTTTGTCATTAATTTTAATTGCAGCTTTTTTAATAGTTATGACTTTAATAGTAAAACGAATTGGAGAATTTCATATAAAAAAACGATGGTTACTTCCGATTGCATTTGGATTATATTCGGGATGGCTTTTTATAGCAACCGTTGTAAATGTTGCTGCTTGGCTTGTAAAAGTTGAATGGAGTGGTTGGGGGATTTCCGCTGAAATTTGGAGTTCCATCATTCTTTTAATTTCAGTTGGATTGACTTTAATAGTTTTATTAAATATTAAAAATGCGATTTTTCCAATTCCTATAGCTTGGGCATATTTTGGAATTTATAATAATTTAACCTCAACGATTCAAGGAAATTATGATATGATACAAAATGTAGCTTTAATAGGAATAGTGTTTTTAATAGTATTGACAGTTTTTCAATTTTATAGAAATCAGTTAAATATTATGCCAGATATATCTGTAAAAAAGAATTAATATCTTTTTTAGCGAAGTTATAATAAAAAATCAACTATACTCGAAAAAAACATATAAAAGGGAGATTATCTCCCTTTTATATGTTTTTCATGTATTCTTCAATTAATTTTACGGTTTCTAACCTTTTTCTTTTTTTATTAATGTTTAATGAAAGTTGAATTGGTGGTATTTTTAAATTATATCCTTCCCAATTTATTTCTTCAAGATTTTCTATGGCATAAGGGCTTGAATCAATAGGATCTGGGTGATTTAAATCATCTTTAAGACCAGAAGCTATATCTATAAAGCAGTTTTCTATATATGCCGCTCCATATAATTCTAAAATCCAATCTTTGCATTCTGCTATTGGTTCTATCGCATATTTACCCAAAATATTTTTAATTTTTTCTTTATCTTCTTTATTTTCAAATATTAAATTTAAATCTTTTGGTTCTACTTCAATGCCTCTTAAAGCTAATGCACAACTCCCACTTACATACCATTTTATATCAGTTTTTTTCAATTCTTCTGCAATAAATTTTAAAGCGGTTTTCCAATCAGTTTTTTCTTTTCTCAATCTTTGATTAATAATTTTTTCAATGTTTTTTTTGTAATTTTTTGCTATCAACTCGATTTCTGGAATAGTTTCTGAATGTTTTTTAAAATAAACTTCGTTTTCGTTTGAATAAAAATCTTCGGATAATAAATTTTTTTCTTCTGCAGTTAAATCTGTTAAACCGAAAAAAAATTCTCCGTTTTTTTTAGAAATGATTACTTTCATATAACTCCCTCCTAATTTGAATTATTTGATTATAACATAAATAATATTAGGTGGTGTACAAATGTAGGGTTATAAGTTTTTTTTCATAGCTTCTTTTAATATTTCAATAAGTTTTATTGCTCCGGATATATTATCTTTTAATGTTTTTACCCATTGATCACCAACGCAAATCCAACTTGCATCTTCCAATCCAAAAGTGTTAGGCGTGTTGAGTGAAGTCAAAATATTTTCATAATTACCTAGATCGTATTCTTTTAATCCATTTCTAATTGCAGATATACTATATTTAGATTGTAAAAGCATATATATAATTCTTAATCTATCAATTTCAAGTTCTGTATATATTCTTTTTTTATTTGGCCCAATTCTTGGAACTTTTATTAAACCATTTCTTTCCCAATTTCTAATTGATTCAGGAGTTGTTCCTATTATTTCTGCGGCTTGTTTTCTATCATAAGTTTCTAAAGAATTTGATATTTTTTCTTTTTTTGCCCAATTTTCAAGAGTTATTGCTGTTTTTTCAGCGTTTTTCAATTCCTGTTTTATCATTTTTAAATAATTTTTTGAAATTTTAAGAGCCTCTCTTAATTCCCATTTTACTGAAGCTTTTATTATTTTATCGGATTCTTTTCTGAATTTTTTCCCTATCCAAGCATAATCGTATATACATCTACATATTTTTATTTGATAAAAATGTTTTTCAGTGTAAATCCTATAATTGTTTTTTTCTCTTTCAACTGAAGATATTAGATTAAATTTTTCGTATAGTCTGACCGTGTTAGGGTGTATACCTGCAATTTTTGCTAATTCGCTAGTTCTAAATTTTTTCATAACATTCATTCTCCAAAAATTATAAAATTTTAAAACATGAGCGGTCGTTTTGGCCGCTCTTTAAATTTATTTTTATTTAAAATTGATGTTCAAAGTATATATTCCTGTATAATCGGTATAAAATAAATAGAAATAATAAGTACCAGCTTCAAAATATTCCTCATAA
>CAYZNB010000049.1:0-12175 GCA_964478535.1 uncultured Thermotogaceae bacterium | reverse complement strand
CATCATTTTTAACAATTCTCATATTTAAAGTACCATCAACAGAAACTTTTAATAAACCACTTTCATTGATAGTAACTTTATACCATTCTTCAGTATCTCTATTACCGTTTTCCAAAATATATCCAATATGTCCTTTAACGGAAGTGTTAGGTTTTACATCATAAGCTGTTTGAAAAGAATCGTTTCCGGTTTCAGGTCTGTTAGTTTTATATCTGAAAGGATCTTCTTCGTTTTTAGCTCCGGAAGGTGTAAAGTCTGTTTTAAAAGTATAAACATGAGTTTTATCGGTATAAAATAAATAGAAATAATAAGTACCAGCTTCAAAATATTCCTCATAATAAGGGTTGTTAGGGCTGTTAGTTTGGTATTCCCAACAATAAATATGACCATCATTTTTAACAATTCTCATATTTAAAGTACCATCAACAGAAACTTTTAATAATCCGTTTTCTGGTATAGTGACTTTATACCATCTTTCTCTTTTAGAGTTAGATATTTCGTCAGTATAGTTTCTATTTATTCTTGCGTTTATAGGGTCTTGAAAACTATCACCGCTTCCTTCTGAAAATTCTAGAGTGAATGAATTAACGGTACTTTCTGAAATCTTAGTTCCTTCAAAGTAAGCTTCAACTTTCCAGAAATAAGTGTTAGGTTCATCAAGGTAAACGGTTATGCTTTTTTCGATGATTGGATAATTGTTCAATTTTTTTTGAGGATTTGAATTTATATCTAAATAAACAATATAACTTAAATTTTCAAATCCTGTTGCAATCCAGTTTAATTTCACAAATTGTGAATCTGTAAAGCTATCGTTTGCAGGAGATAAAATCTGAACGGTACTTAAAGCACTTAAAGTAAAAAAACAGAGAATAAAAATCATTAAAATGTTTTTTTTCATTTGAAGCCCCTCCCTTTAGGAAATGTTATTTAGATAATAAAAACGATAAAACTAAAAAATCTATTATAATAGAAAATAATTCTGTCTAATCTAATTATATCAAATTTATTAAAATTTTAATAACAAGTTTAATTTAAAAAAATTACAAATAATTATTTTCAATAAAAATAGTTAAAAAAGAAATATTAAAATCATCTGCAATAAATAAAATTAATTAAAGTTTAAAATTCTTTATGATATAATTATAATTATAATTATTATATTTTATGGAGGTATCTTTTATGCCTGATATGCTTGTAAAACTTTATGATTTAAAAGATCATGAAGATTTTTTTAAATCTTTAAAAGAAAAAAACATTTGTATAAGACGGGCTATAGTTCCAGAAAAACATATAGTTGTAGAATGGGCAAAAGAAAATTTTAATCCGCATTTTGCCGACGAAGCGGAAGCGGGGTTTTATAATACACCTGTTAGTATTTTTTTAGCAATTGATGAAACTGATAACAAGCTTATAGGGGTTTCATGTTATGATAGTACTTGCAGGAATTTTTTCGGGCCTGTTGGAGTTGATAAGATTTATAGAGGGCTAAATATAGGCAAAGCACTTACTATAAAAACTTTATTAAATATGAGAGAAGTAGGTTATGCTTATGCTATTATAGGCGGAGTAGGCCCTCAACATTTTTATGAAAAAATTTGTAACGCAGTTCTTATTGAAGGTTCTGCACCAGGAGTTTATAAAGGGATGTTGAAAAGAAAGAAATAACCAATCAAATATTTTTTTTAAGGCGGCACATTTTAATGTGTTGTCTTTTTTTTACATTAAAATAATTAGTGTTTTGTTACAAATAAATGATATAATATTAATAAAAAAACATTAACAGATTTACAAATATATTCTGATTTGCTGCTTGTTAAGAAAAGAATTTTAGGAGGGGTTAAAATGAAAAAAACACTATTTTTTGTATTAATAGTTATAACAGCTCTTATTTTTACAAGTTGTATTTTAAAAAAACCTTTACCCATTTTAGAAGTTTCTTCTTTAGAGGACAAAGAAGTTCATTTTAATTTATCTTTTGATAATTTAAAATTAATATTACCAAAAGAAGTGGAAGTAATTTTATCTGGTGGAAAAAAAGAAAAATTAAATGTTAATTGGATTAAAGGAAATTACGATGAAACTGTGCCAACATCTTACACCATTTATGGTGATATAGTATTAAACAAAAATGTTGTTAATCCAGAAGGTTTTAAAGCAGAAATTAATATTATCGTTAATGAAACTGTAGTCAATAATTTCTTTGAACCACTATTTCCAGAAAGCATTTTTTTGACAGATTCAACTGTTAACACTCTTTATATAACAATAGATACAGAAAATTTAAATGAATTATATTCTAGAGATGTCGCATCAGATGAACGTCTTTTTGCAAGTGCGAAATTTAATTTAGCTGATGAAGATATAGATATAGAAATACGATTTAGAGGAGGTTCTACAAGATACTTCCCTAAAAAATCTTTTAATATCAGATTTGACGAAAAGCAAGATATATTATTTGGAAGTGATAGAATGAATCTAAATGCTTATTATTCTGATGGAACTATAATGAAAGAAAAAATAGTTAATGAAATGTTTCATTATTTAAATCAACCAGCTCCTCGAACTGTGTATTTTGAAACTTATATAAATGAAGAGTTTGCTGGATTATATCTTCATATCGAAAGAATAGACAGTGATTTTCTAAAATATAATGAATTACATGCAGTAAGCAAAGAATATACATTAGTTAGAGATGAATTTAGACATAATAAAAGTGTCACAAATAGAAATTCTGCAATGGGATTTGATATAGATTCTGTAGATAACCCTGAAGAATTTGTTTCATTATATTTTGATTCAAGAAGTACTCCAAATTGGTCGGAAGTAGTTGATTTAATAAGATGGGTTTACAATACACCGGCAGGTTCTTCTTATGCTTCGGGATTTAAACAACGTATTGATATAGATAATTTCATGGATTGGTTGGCAATTCATTTTATAGTTATGGATTTGGATGCATATGCAGATGATTATTGGCTATATAAAAATCACTCAGATCCTAATTCAAAGTGGATGTTTATCCCTTGGGATAAAGATTTAACTTTTGGTTCTATATGGAGAGATTTAGGAACACTAGAAAAAGAATTATGCAACGATTATTTCTTTTATGAGTATGAATTAAAAAGTACTCCGGTATGGCAAAACGATTTAATTACGAAATTTTTGGCAACAGAAGAGCTCAGAAATATGCTTTATGAAAGAATGGAAGAATTAATAAATGAACATTTCACTTACAAATATTTTTATGAGCATACTCAAAATATTTCAAATTCAATAAAATCATATGTCCAAAAAGATATTGATTTTACAAGACACAAAAATAATAATTATACAGATACAGATAATTATGATTATTATGTTGAATTGCTAAGTGATTTTAATTATTTAAGAAATAATTATATAAGAACCGTAATAGGAGAATTTAACAACACTTCATTAGAAAACTATATTGACGACTATTATAAAATTTTATTTCATCCAGCACCTGATGATCAAGAAATATACACAGCGTCAATATTTATTAATAAAGAAGTAGAAGATAGAACTATGTATTTTGTAGATAATAGTGGTTGGACTATTGCAAGATTAGATTTAGATAAAGTGAATCAACACGGAGAAATAACAATAACTGTTCAAAAAAATAATAGTTATGATGTAGACAGAGTCTGGAATATAAAACCTAACGGTGCAGATTTTGAAGGAATATTATCTATATTTTATAGAAATGATACGTCAGGGAAAAATTGGGTATTGCCAGATCAAGATGTTTTCCCACTTGAAAATGATGCTTATTCTCAATGGGATTTAATATTAAAAGATAAAACTACAAATTCACAAATAGAAAATTATTATATTAATCCTTTTTCTAATAAAATATCTACTGAAATTCATCTTTCTAACGAAATTAGTTTTATTGTAACTTTTTAAAAATTAAACCTATGTCTTGAAATTTTTTCATAAATTAAAACTCCTAATTTTTAAATTTCACCGGCTTAATTCAAAGCCGGTGATTTATTTATTTTAAAAAAAAATTATTATACTTGAGTTTATTGTACCATTTATAATTGTGTATAATCCTTTTTTTCTAATATTTTTTCTTCCTTTTGTACACGATTATATTAGCCCAATCTTTATATTATATTGACATTTATATGCTTATAATAATGAAGTAGTAAATATTGGATAAAATAAACGCGAACAAGATCAATTTTTCTAATCTTGAGATTTGGAAAGATTTTTAATTTAGTGTAACGTCCACTTCACTATAAATTATTAATAGTTGCACTATTTTATATAGAATCAAAAATACTAATAAAAATTACGAAAATTAATTTTTATAAATTGAAAAAAATATTAAAAAATAAAAAATAAAATTCCATAAATAATGTGCAAATAAAGCTGTGAGCAAATCTCTTTTGATATAAATAAAGCTCATAATTACTGAAAAAATAAAAAGTTGAAAAAAGTGTTGAATATTAGTTATTTTATGTGCAAAGGTGAATAATAATGAAGTTATAATAATTATTATATAAATAGGTAATTTAGTAAAATTTTTCAATACTTCAAAAAGCGTTCCTCTAAATATTAATTCTTCAAATAAAGGTAAAACAAAGAAAGATATCAAAAAAACAACTTGGAATAAGGGGGTGTTTAAACTGTTTAAAATATTTTCATTATTAGAGATAGAAAAAACACCTGTGATAAAAATAATAAATTTCTCAAAATGAAATATAATAGAATTTAAGATATTAATGTTTATACGATTAATTAAATAATAAAAAAAGTAAGAACCTATTAAAACTCCTAAACAGCTAAAAATCCCTATAAAAAAAGAAGTTATAATTCTAGAATTCTTTTTCTTGAAATTGATATTAATATTAATAAAGTCTTTTTTTAAAATAAGAAAAATAAAAAAAGCGTTTATAATAACAGTTAAAGTTAAGGTTAAAGTATTATTTTGAAAAAAAAGGTTTAAAAAAGAAGGAAAATATTTTGAAGTTAATAATATAATTAAAATAAATAATAATTTATTCATTTAAAGAAACCCCTTTATATACTATTAGAAATAAATTGACTAATAATTAGTGGTAGAGAGAAAATAAAGTTCCAAAAAAAGTGAACAAATATTGCTGAAATCAAATCTCTTTTTATGTAAAGAATGTTTATGATTGCCCCGAATAAAAAAAGGGCATAAAAATCTCTAAATGTTGTTACATTATGCATAAAAGCAAAAAAGACACTAGTCAAAATTATAGATAAAATTGTATTAAGTTTCTTATATTTTTTTAGTCCTTCAAATAAAAGTCCTCTGAACATTATTTCTTCCCTAATAGGTACAAAAATTATACTTCTAGAAAGAATTAACATGCTTTGAAAAATGGAAAGAGATGATGGTACGTGAATACTTCTATTATTATTTAAACTAAAATTTGTAATTAAATAAGAAGACTTATCTAAAAAATTTATTAATTCAACACTTGGAGAAAAAATTTGCTTTACAAAAGAAACAGAAAAAAATTCAAATAATACCATTGATAAAAAAGTTAAAAAAGCTATTATAAAAGAAACTATAATATTAGAGTTCTTTTTTTTAAAATTAATAGAAACAAAATCTTTTTTTAAAATAAAAAATTTTATTATTATAAAAAAAATAAAAATCTCAATAGAAAAAATAAAAATAACAGCTAAGGATCCGTGCAACCCAGATGCGAAAGATTCCACCCCTCCTTGCAGACCACTAAATAAAGATGTTAAATTTTGAATTATTTTTGAAAGTAAATAAAATAAAATTAAAAAGTGAAATCTTTTCATAAATTAAAGCTCCTAATTTTAAATTTCACCGGCTTAATTCAAAGCCGGTGATTCATTTATATTAAAAAAGAGTGTTAAGATTAGTATTTAAAATGTATGAATGATTATCAAAAAAATAATTAGAACTTATTATTTCGATATATGTATAAACATTATCTCCTAAATCGTCATCATCCATATTTCCTGAAACCCATATTTCTCTAAGAGTTCTTGTAACATAATAATCTGCGTAAATTTCTACATAAGCATATAACTCGGCTTGCGTAAGTGTAATTGTAAGTCCGGGAAATATTTCATATATACCTCTAAGAGAAAACCCTCTTGAATCTATAAAGCAATTCGGAGTAATTAATTCTGTTTCTTGCCATACTCTAAGAACAGCAGCAGCTCTTAAATCAGACTCTCCAGGATTTTTTAATTTCATTTCATAATCTGATGCAAAAATACTTGAAAAAATTGTTAAAACGAAAACAACCAATAATACTACAAACTTTTTTTTCATGTTTAAAGTATCCTCCCTTATCTTTTTTTTATTGAATCCCGAGCTCAGGATCAAAATCAAATTAATATTATCATAATTAAGAAAAATATCAAAACGTAAAAAATAGGTATTTACAGTTTATTATTACATAATATTTTTAATTAATAAAACAAATCGACATTTTTTGTTAATTAAATTTTTAATAATAAATATTTCTTTTAGTTACTAAAATATTAAAAATTTAATTTTTAATATTAAAAAATTATTAACCCTAGATTTTTTTTATCAATTAATATAAATCAAGTTATGATACAAAATCTAAGTTGAAATTCAAAAAAAGTGCATCTTCTACAATTGTTTTTGAATAAAGGTTTTAAACGTTAACTAAAAATTTACAATTGCATAAAGTGAGGTAAAAAGGTAAAAAATCTTCAAAACACTATTTAATAAAGGGTTTTAGTAATAAAATATAATTTTCTAAAATGAGAGATGTTTTGTTAATTTTTAGTGAACAAAAAAAGGTTGACAAAATGAATCAAAAAATGTATTATTATATTGTATGATTCATTAATTTTGAGAGTATTCTTTAAATTTTTGAATGCACATGATAATAACCTGACAGAAAAGAGAAATCTAAACTGAAAGGAAGTTTGATATATAAAAAAAGTTATTCATGCCTTTTTTAAAAGGTATATTGACTATATATTTAAGCTTTCCTTTTTTGGAAAGCTTTTTTTAATTTTAAACGGAGGTGACATTGTGAAAAAAATAGCAGTTATTAGTGCGATTTTAGAAAACCCGTCAGTTTGTCAGAATAAATTTAATGAAGAGGTTTCAAAATTTAAAGGGATTATTAAAGGAAGAATGGGTATTCCTTTTGAAGAAGGTATAGCGGTTATTAGTATTACTGTAGTTGGTGAAATTAATGAAATAAATAGCCTTACTGGCAAATTGGGTAATATAGAATGCGTACAAGTTAAAACAGCAATATCGAAAAAAGAGGTGGAATGATGGAGTTTCTTGTAGATAAACTTCAAAAAGATGAATTCTTAACTTCTGCTGAATTTAAATCTCTTTTAGAAAACAGGGATGAAAAATTAAAAGATTATCTTTTTTCAAAAGCATTAGAAACAAAAATTCAAAATTTTGAAGATAAAGTATTTATGAGAGGATTAATTGAATTTACTAATTACTGTAAAAATAATTGTCTTTATTGTGGAATAAGACGTTCAAATAACAATGTAATAAGATATAGACTTTCAAAAGATGAAATTTTAAATGTGTGTAAAGAAGGATATGAACTTGGTTACAAAACATTTGTTCTTCAAGGTGGTGAAGATAATTATTTCACTGATGAAATAATGGAAGATATAATAAAACAAATAAAATATAATTTTCCAACATGTGCTGTAACGCTTTCTCTTGGAGAAAGAAATTATGAATCATATAGTCGTTTATTTAAAGCGGGTGCAGATAGATATCTTTTACGTCATGAAACTGCAAGTAAAAGATTGTATGAAAAACTTCATCCTAACATGAGTTATGATAATCGAATTAAATGTTTAAATGATTTAAAAAAAATAGGATTTCAAGTTGGAGCAGGGTTTATGGTGGGTCTTCCTGAACAGAATGATGATGATTTAATTGAAGATTTATTTTTTCTAAAATCTTTAAATCCTCATATGGTTGGAATTGGTCCTTTCATCCCTCAAAAAGATACCCCTTTAAACAATGAAATTGGCGGCACTGTTGAAAAAACTCTTATTCTTTTATCATTAGTGAGGTTGATGCTTCCGAAAGTTCTTCTTCCGGCTACAACAGCTTTGGGAAGTTTAGATTTTTTAGGAAGAGAAAAAGCATTAAAAGCAGGAGCAAATGTTGTAATGCCTAATCTTACTCCTTTAAGTGTTAGAGATAAATATATTTTATATGACGGGAAAATTTGTACTGGTGATGAATCAGCAAGTTGTAGGTTGTGTATAGAGTCAAGGATTAATAAATCAGGTTTTAAAATCGATATGTCAAGAGGAGATTATAAAAATTGGAGGCGTGTTGAAAATGTTTATTGATGAAATTTATATAGAAAGTTTATTAGAAAAATCTAAAAATGTTGATGAAAGCGAAGTATTAAAAATTTTAAAAAAAGCTGAAAATAAAACTGGCCTTTCTCATCAAGAAATAGCAATCTTACTTCAATGTGATAATGAAAATATAGATAATGAAATTTTTAAACTTGCTGGAAAAATTAAAAATGATATTTACGGAAACAGGGTTGTTGTTTTTGCTCCTTTATATGTAAGTAATTATTGCGTGAATAATTGTCTTTACTGCGGTTATAAGCAAGGAAACAAGTTTGAAAGAAGAAAATTAAACAAAGAAGAAATTCAACAGGAAGTAAAAATTCTTGAAAGTATGGGTCATAAAAGATTGGCATTAGAGGCGGGAGAAGATCCGAAAAATTGCAATATGGATTATATAATTGAATGTATAGATGCAATTTACAATACGGAAAATAAAAATGGAGTTATAAGAAGAATAAATGTTAATGTTGCAGCCACTACTGTTGAAGATTACACTCGATTAAAAGAAGCTAAAATAGGTACTTATATTTTATTTCAAGAAACTTATCATAAAAAGACTTATGAAATAATGCATCCAAATTGTTTAAAGGGTGATTATGATTATCATTTAACTGGTTTTGATAGAGCAATGAATGTTGGTATTGATGATGTAGGTGCGGGAGTGCTTTTTGGTCTTTATGAACCTAAATTTGAGGTGCTTGCATTGATGATGCATAATGAACATCTCGAAAAAGAATTTGGAGTAGGTTTTCATACAGTTTCTGTTCCGAGATTAAAAAAAGCAGAGGGTATGGATTTAAAAATGTTTTCAAATATTGTAGATGATAAAATGTTTAAAAAAATAGTAGCTATTTTACGTATCGCTTTACCTTTTGTGGGGATAATTCTTTCTACTAGAGAAAATAAAGAGTTGCGTGAAGAATTGATAAACTATGGTGTATCTCAAATTAGTGCGGGGTCATGTACGGGTGTGGGAGGGTATAAAGAATCTGAAATTCATAAAAATATAGGACAGTTTGAAACAGGAGATAACAGGACTCCTTTAGAAATATTAAAAACATTGGTAAATAGCGGATATACTCCAAGTTATTGCACGGCTTGTTATAGGAGTGGAAGAACGGGAGATAGGTTTATGAGACTTGCAAAAACAGGTCAAATTCAGAATGTATGTTCTCCAAATGCTTTGATGACTCTTATGGAATTCATTTTAGATTATGGAGATGAGGAATTGTATAAAAAAGGAAATGACCATATATTAAATGAAATTGAAAAAATAAAAAAAGATACCGTAAGAGAGTTAGTAAGAAAAAATATAGAAAGATTAAAAAATGGCGAAAGAGATTTATATTTTTAGGAGGAAAACAAATGACTAAAACCCCTAATTCTAATAGAGTTCATATAGGTATTTTTGGAAAAACAAATTCAGGGAAATCTTCACTTTTAAATGCGATTGTTGGACAAAATATTTCTTTAGTTTCTGAATTTAAAGGCACGACTACAGATCCTGTTATGAAAGCTATGGAATTTATACCTTTTGGGCCTGTTTTGTTTATAGATACAGCGGGATTTGATGATGAAAGTGTTTTAGGTAATCTACGCATAAATAAAACTTTAAAAATGTTTCAAAGAACGGATTTTGCAATATATGTAATAGATGGAGCTGAAGAAGATAAAATATCATTTGAAAAAACTGTAAAAAAATTTAAAGAATTTAATATTCCATATATTTCGATAGTTAATAAAGTAGATATTGTTGAAAGTGAAAAATTAAATTTATTAAAAGAAAAATATAATGATGCAATATTTATTAGTACGAAAAATACAGAAGATATTTTAAAATTAAAAGAAACTATTATAAATAAAATTGAGAAAAATACTAAAGAACCTCCAATAATAGGAGATCTTCTTCCGTATAACAGTAGTGTTATAATGGTAGTTCCAATTGACTCTGAAGCTCCGAAAGGAAGATTGATTCTTCCGCAGGTACAAGTTTTAAGAGAGTGTCTTGATTATGGAATAAAGAGTTATGTTGTAAGAGATGCTGAACTTAAATCGGCATTAAATGATATTAAAAATGTCGATTTAGTTATTACTGATTCACAAGCGTTTAAGCAAGTGGAAAAAATAATTCCCAAAGATATGAAATTAACTAGTTTTTCTATTCTTTTTGCAAGACATAAGGGTGATTTAAATATATTTAAAAAAGGCCTTGAAAAAGTTTCGCTATTAAATGAAAATTCAAAAATTTTAATTACTGAAAGTTGTACTCATAACACTTCTCACGAAGATATTGGAAGAGTAAAAATTCCAAAACTTTTAAATAAATATACTGAAAAAAATTTGAATTATGATTTTTTAACGGGACATGATTTTCCAAATGAAAAAGAAATTAATAAATATGATTTCATAATACATTGTGGTTCGTGTATGATGAATATAAAATCAATGAGAACACGTTTAGATTTTTGTTTGAAAAATAATATTTCTATAACGAATTATGGAGTTTTATTGGCATATTTAAATGGAATTTTTGAAAGAAGTGTAGAAATAATGGATTAAATCATTATAGTTAAATTATTTGTCAGACGAAAATAAAAAAACAAATTTAGGGACGATCATGTAGAATTGTCCCTATTAAATTATATATTAATTTTTGTTTCAAATACAATTTTAGCGTTTCCGCTAATTTTGATTAATTCAGGTTCATTTTCGTTACTGAAAACATGAACATTCATATATCCTTTTCTTCTTATTATTTCACCTTGTTTTATTTTAAACGTAAATCCTTCTTTTTTCTTTTCTATTTTATTATACTTTGCTAGATATGCTCCTAATGGCCCATTAGCATTTCCTGTTACAGGATCTTCGTTAATTCCGATTGCTGGTGCAAACATTCTTCCTGCAATTAATACTCCTTCTTCTTGAGAATCAAAAGTAAATGTATAAAAACCATTACAGTTTATTATAGAACTCAATTCACTTAAAATCATGCTGTTGATTTTTATTGAGTCTAAAACATTTTTTCTTTTTAATGGAATCATTACTTTTGAGTGTCCTGTTGAAACAATTTGAATAGGTAATGAGTTATCAAGATCATGTTTGCTTATACCTAATCCTTGTAATAATTTTTCAGTTATTTCTTCTTTAAATATTTCTCCAAATTCAATTTTTGCTTGAGTCATTATGATTGTTAAATCATCATTTTCTGATTTGATTTCAATTGGCAATATTCCTGCTTTTGTTTTTTGCTTGATTATTGAATTTTTAATATTATTTTTTTTAGCATATACATAATGAGCAGCAATTGTTGCGTGTCCGCAAATAGGAACTTCTTTTAAAGGTGTGAAAAATCTTACTTCTATATCGTAATCATCGTTTTGCTTGTTAATAATAAAAGCTGTTTCCGAATTATTCATTTCTCTCGCTATTTGTTGCATTTGTTGTTCTGAAAGGTCATCTGCATTTAATACTACTGCGGCAGGATTACCTTCAAATATTTTTGTTGTAAATGAATCTACTTGAAATATTTCTATTTTCATATTTCCTCCTAAAAAAACCTATCCACCCCGTCAATCGAAGATTGCCACCCCTCAAGAGGGGAATTGGTTCAAAGTCTTTTTTAATAATAGTTTTATGTAAATTGGTATAAAATAAAAGAACGAGCGATTTGTTTAGGAAAAAAATAATGTTTAATTGGTGAAAAGTTAAAAGTGGCGAGTGACATAAAAATTTTTTTATTATAATGCCTTGATGGTAAATATGGATGAAATAAAGTAGCGAACAATTGAGAATTTTCGTCAAA
>CAYZNB010000048.1:0-18935 GCA_964478535.1 uncultured Thermotogaceae bacterium | reverse complement strand
AACAGTACGCAGATATTTGGTTTATCTGTTTCCCATATTGTCTTTCTGGCTTCACACAAAAGAATTACTCCTAATGCATGCAGAAATAGGAATACCCCAAATGGAAGGAGTAGCTTTATTCAAGCAATCTATATTACGACTTCATGTCGCACACATTATATTATATTATATACTCTCTATTTTTGTATTGTTCTACATCTTTATTTTATCGGGAGGTTCCCCTTTTTTAAGCTCTCTTCTCTTTTTATTGCAGGAATGCTCTTTTTTTCAACTAATTCTATAATGCCTATACTTTTCTTGTATAAAAAACATACTTTTTTATTTTTTAAAGCTAGTGCATTTTCAGCTTCACTTATTTTTAAAAATTTATTTTTTAACAACCTGTGTATCTCCAAATCAATATTATTGGTTTCATAACATAAATGATAAGGAGTGTTTCCAACTTTCTTTATTATTTTTGAGACAGGAGAATCTTCAACCATCGGCTCTATCAATTCTAATACATATGATTCATTTTTGATAAAAACAATTCTGACTTTTCTTGTTATATCTTCAGTAATTTCAGATATCTTTTCAAAGCCTAAAATTTCAAAATCTTTAATAGAATTCTCAATATTTTCAACTGCGTATCCTATATGATTAATTTTCATTTTATTATTAACTCTCCTATTGAATTTCTATTTTTTTTATTTTTTTTATTTAAAGAATACTTTTTTTGATTATTTTCATCAGCAATAACTTCATATCCTAATCTTTCATACAGATTTTTGACAGGATTATTCTTTTTAGTTTCAAAATAAAAAGCTTCAATTAAAGAAATTTCTTTTTCAAAACATTCTTTTTCTACATAATCTATTATTAAGTCTTCGATATATCTTCCCATAACTCTGCAACTCATAAGAAATGTATCAATAATAGCTTTTTTATTTTCAAATTTTATAATTACAACCGACACTATTCCGTTATCACCAAATTTATCTTCAACAGATGCTATATAAACTTTGTAGTTTTTATTTTTTATAAATTCTTTTATATCATTTTCTGCATATCTTTTTGTTGTTAAATTGAATTGATTAGTTTTTTGAGTTAATTGTGCAGTTCTTTTTATATCATCTTCTTTAGCTTCCCATATATAAACTTTAGTGTTTAAATTCTTAAAAAAATCCTCTATTGAATTACTCTTCTTCATTTCTGTAGTTCTTTTTACATTATCAAAATACATTTTTGTTTTTTGTTTATCTTCTTTAGTTTCTTCTAATGTAAAAAAATATGTATTATATATGTTAAGAATAAAGTTTTCTAATTCAGATGTTTGAACAGGAAATTCAGGAATAATTATTTCTTGTATTTGAGAATTAACTTCTTCTCTTTCAACAGGATTGTCATCTATAAAAACCATAGAATCTAACCCTATATTTAGTTCTTCAGATATTTCTTTTATATTTTTTGATTTTGGTTTCCAATTAATTTTTTTTATAATAAAATCTTCTTTTTTTAATACCATATGTGGATGTTTCTCAAAAACTTCATAAACATAACTTTCATCATTTTTAGACACTATAGCTAATAATATACCTAGTTCTTTTATTTCTTTTATTCTTTTTTGAAAATCTTTAAATCTAGCTCCTTCTTTAAATTCAGAAAGTTCTATCCCTTCTAAACCATCTTCGCCAATTACTCCACCCCACAAAGTATTATCTAAATCTAAAACAAGACATTTTTTTCTTGTTTTAACAAAAGCATTTATTAATTTTTTTATCTCTGAAATAATAACTCTCTCTCCTAAAAGGCTGTATTTCATTCCTCCTAGATACCATAATTTTGAAGAATAAAAATTATTTTTACCTTCTTTTTCTATTATTTCTTTTAAATTAAAGATATATAAATTAGAATTATTCTTTTTCTTTTCTATTAAAAATTCTAACCATTTATTTTCTATTAATTTATCAATAAATTTTTTTTCTTTTAATGAAGAAATTGATTTAGAATTATAATCTAAGTTTGAAATAAAAATCGGAGTTTCTGAATATTTGATTATTATATTTTCTATAATATTAAAATAATTATTTAATTCTTTTTCTATATTATTTTCTATTCCTCTAAATAATTCAAAAGCATCCAAAA
Source organism: uncultured Thermotogaceae bacterium (assembly GCA_964478535.1). Taxonomy (GTDB): domain Bacteria; phylum Thermotogota; class Thermotogae; order Petrotogales; family Petrotogaceae; genus CAYZNB01. Next base: position 16,811 of record CAYZNB010000048.1, on the reverse strand, counting down.
TTATAAAAATACAATCAAAATTTTTATTATTGTTCATTAAATCTAAATACCAATCTCCATATCCTTTAGGTGAGTAAATACTATAACTTTTTTTTAAATTTCTGATTATTCCTTCTATATTTATATTTGAAAACAATCCTACAAGCAATTAAAACACCTCTTTTAATTCAAGTATTTCAAAAAATCTTTTACTTGAATGATTTCACCAATTTCTTCAAAAGGAATTTTTATATTCAATTTATCTTCTAATTCTGCAATAATTTGAATATTAGCAAATGAATCCCATTCTTCGATCTCTTCTTTTTTAGATTCAATAGAAATATTATCTGTTTCTAAAATATCTTTTAATAAATTAATTAGTTCTTTTTCCATTCTTTCACCTCATTTATGTCAATTTTAAATACTTTTTCTAACATATTACGTATTGTTTCTTTATTTTTATCCCAGGTTATTTTGTCTATTTCTTGATGAAGATAAGTATTGTTATTAATAAATATTTCTTTTTCAGATAAAAAGCCTAATTTCTTATGTAGATTAATTACTTTTGAATTGTCTTTTCTTGTTCTGCAAAAAAATTTTTTGCTATAATTTTCATTTTTTTCAAAAAAAATCTTCAAAGCTATGTATTCTATTAAAATCCCGTACCCAGAGCTTACAAAATTTTCATCAATTAAATAATATCCAAATTCACATTCAAGATGATTTTTAAAAGAATAATAAAAAACACCTATTGGTTTATTATTAAAAAAAAACAAATAGTTTTGTTTTTCTTTCGAATGATTAAGTAAAATTAAAAATTTTATATGTTCTTCTTCAGAAATAATATTATTGGTAATCATGCTTTTTCTTACAAAAAACTGATTTCGCCATTTCAAAATTTTCATTTGAGTTTTTTTATCTAAATTTTTGAAATTAATATAATAATTTATCTTTCTATTTGATTCCATTTAGCGGTTCTCCTTTTTCATATATATCAAAGTGTTTAAAATACTTTTTTCTAGTTTCCATTTGTAATTTTCTTATTTTTTGTCTAAATATCTTGATGAGTGATTCTGTTTTAATTTTTTTATGTATAACATCTATTTCACCACACATTTCTAATTAATTTTAATGGTTCTGCATATTTTAAGCCCACTCTATTTCCCCAATATTGTGAAATAATTTTTAAAGCTTCCAAAGATCTACTGTGAGGATATTCTTTCATTTCAGTTTCATAAAAAGATAATGCTTCAATTTTTTTATCTATATATTTTTCTATATTTACATATGTATTCGGTGTAAATGTTTTTAAACTGTTTCCATCTACCCAATCTGTTGAAGAAGGTATAAAAAAAGAATATATTTTTGGGTTAATTGTTTTTGGTTGAGGTCTGCAAGCTGTCATAACTGCTTCGAATGTTTTTCTGTGGTCAATATTTAAATCGTCTCCATAATGAGTAAAAATAATATTTGGATTATATTCAAAAATTTCTTTTTCAACAATTTTGATTATTTTTAATAAAGGAACAGAATCGAATGAGTTATCTGGAAAATCATATATTTCAATTTTTTCTATTCCTAACTCTTTATTAGCTTTTATTAAGTTTTCTTTATGTCTTTTCAAGTTTTTAATGTGTTCTTGGCCTCTTGAAAGAAGTCCTTGACTTAGCAAAATAGTTTTTGCTTCATATCCATTTTCTATTAATTTTGCTATTGTTCCTCCGCAACCTAATAATTCGTCATCGGGATGTGCTGCAATAACCATTAATTTATTCATTTGTTTCCTCCATTATTTCTACATCTGCAATTATTTTTTCAGACTTCATACTTGCTCTTGAAAGTTTTAATATTTTATCGCCGAATTTTATAAAAGCTTTAGGGTAACCTTCTGCATCTAACATTCTTATATAATTATATATTTTTTCTAAATTAAAATCGTCTTTTATTTCACTTTGTTCAGGAGTTCTTCTTGTAAATTTAGTTATTTCCCCTTCTTGTTCTTTTGGAATAATATTATTTTGAAGTATTTTTGGAATCATGTTTTCAAATATAATTTTTGAGGCTCTGATAAATATTTCTTCTGCTGAACCATTTAAATTTAAATTTTCTTTTAAATAAATTTTCCCGGAATCAATTTCTTTTTCAACTTTTAAGGCGGATATTTTGGTATTATCAATATTTTTTTCAATTAAATTTTGAAGCGGACTCCCACCTCTTCCAAAAGGCAAATCGGTCATATGAAAAACTATGCAATTATAATTTAAATATATTTCTTTTGGTATTATCCACGACCAATGAGGAAAAAATATATAATCTGGGTTTATTTTAGTTATTTTTTCATAAGTTAAACATTTATTATTTTCAATTATAAATGTGTTAAAATCATTTCTGTATTTTTTTTTAAAATTATTGGCATTTTTTATATTCCAGCTTTTACAAGTAACGATTATTATATTTTTCATTTTAATGAATATAACTCCATTTCAAAGGTTCTCCTTCTTCTATGTCAACTTTTGCTGTTTTATTTAATATCTCTTCATAGTATTTTGGGTGTAGACCAAATGCAGGTCTTGTAATAATAATATTATCTTCTGTTATTTTTTCTCCTTTTTTAATATCTTTTGAGATAAAAATAGATCTTGAGTGTTCTTTACTTTTTAGCTGTTTTTCAGTTAATTCATAAGAGACTTTACCAAGAGCTTTTTCTGCTTCTCTAACACTTTTTACCATTAACTTGAATTCTTCGGGTTCTAAAGAAAATTTTGCATCAGGTCCTCCTAAATTTCTATCTAAACACATATGTTTTTCAATAATTTTCGCACCTAATGCAACGGAAGTTATTGGAACTGTTATTCCTTGTGAATGATCCGACAAACCTGCTACAATATTAAAAGTATCTCTTATATTAGATATAGTTAATAAATTAGATTCTTCTATAGGTGTTGGATAAGCACTTGTGCATTTTAGCATAGCTATTTTTTCATTGTTCTCATATTTCATTGTTTTAATAGCTAATTCTATGTCAGATAATTCTGCTATTCCATTAGAAAAGATAATCGGTTTACCTTTTTTTGCAATTTCTTTTATTAAAGGGATATCATTTATTTCAAAAGAGGCTATTTTATATAAATCTACATTCATTTCTTCTAAAAAGTCTACTGATGTTTTATCAAAGGGAGTAGAAAAGAAAATTAATCCTAATTCTTCTGCAATTTCTTTTAATTTAGGTTGCCAATCCCAAGGAGTATAAGCTTTTTTATACAGTTCATATAATGTTGTGCCGTCCCAGATGGTTCCTTGAGTTATTTGGAAATATTTTTTATTCGAGTTTAATGTCATTGTATCAGGAGTATAAGTTTGTAATTTTATTGCATCAGCTCCTGCATTAGCGGCTTCTTTTATAATTTTTATTGCTTTTTCATAATCTTGTAAATGATTTGCACTCATTTCAGCTATTATGAAAACCGGTGCATTTCCGCCTATTTTTCTATCTTTTACATAAAATTCTTGCATATTTTTTTCTCCTTTTTAATAATTACTTCCTATAATATCCTATGACTTTATAAAAAGCATTTATAACATCATTCACATCATCATCTGACATTGCTGGAAACAAAGGAACTGTTAACATCGAATCATATAACTCTTCTGCATTAGGGCATAATCCTTTTTTATAACCTAGTTTTTGATAATATGGATGATAATAAACAGGAATATAATGTAAAAAAACACCTATATTTTCTGCTTGCAATGCTTCAAAAATTTGTTTTCTGTCAGCTTTTAATTTAATTAAATCAAGTTTTATTACATATAAATGATTTACAGTATCAGAAAAATCTTCGTTTTTTTGTAAAACAACTCCATCTAAATTTTTAAAAGCTTCATTGTATTTAAAAACTATTTCTTTTCTTCTTTTTATAAACCAATCTAATTTTTTCATTTGGCTTATACCAAGAGCACATTGAAAATCTGTAATTCTATAATTAAATCCTAAATCAAACTGTTCGTAATACCAAGCACCAACATCTTTTTTTTCAAGTTTAATTAAATCTCTAGTTATACAGTGTGTTCGGAAGTTCATAAGTTTATCATAATATTCTTTATTATCTGTAGTTATCATTCCTCCTTCGCCTGTTGTTATAGTTTTAACAGGATGAAAACTAAACATTGTCATATCAGATAAACTACCTACATTTTTATTTTTATATTTTGTTCCAAGAGAATGTGCAGCATCTTCAATAATTTTTATATCAGTTCCTTTAACTAAAGATTTTATAGAATCAATATCAACTACTTGTCCAGTGTAATCTACTGGTATAATAGCTTTTGTTTCGTTTGTAATTTTTTTAGCAATTTCATTTGTATCAATATTAAAATTTTCTTTATTTATATCAGCAAATACAACTTTTCCACCCATATATAAAACACAATTTGCAGAAGCTGCAAATGTCATAGGAGTAGTAATTACTTCATCGCCTTCTTTTATATTCAAAGTATAACATGCTGCATGAAGTGCTGCTGTACCATTTGAAAAAGCAACTGCATATTTAGAATCGACATAATTTGAAATTACTTCTTCAAATTCTCTTGCTTTTGGCCCTGTTGTAATTAATGGTGATTTAAGAACGTCTATTACTGCTTGAATATCGTTATCATCAATATATTGTTTTCCATAAGACAAAGAGGCATTTCTAACAGGTATTCCGCCATTTATAGCTAATTTATTCATTTTAACACCTCTAATCTTCTAAAATTAATTTAGATAATTTAATATTTAAATCCTCAACACTAAGCCATTGATTATTATTTTCCGAATTATACTCAAAACCTTCTTCAATTGATTTTCCACCTGATGTAAAATGTTTTTGAGAAGCCCACCAATCATAATTTGGATAAATTATATAATGATTATCATATTCATATGTTAATCTTGAATCGTCTTTTGTTATCATCACCTCATGTAATTTTTCGCCTTCTCTTATACCAATTTCTTTCAATTCGCAATTAGGATTCATAGCTTTTGCTAAATCCGTAATTTTAAAAGAAGGAATTTTAGAAATATAAGTTTCTCCACCTCTTGATTCTTCAAGTGCTTTAAATACTAATTCCACGCCTTCTTCTAAAGTAATCCAAAACCTTGTCATTCTAAAATCTGTTATAGGAAGTTCTTTTTGACCTTCTTCAATTAAATTTTTAAAAAAAGGAATGACACTACCTCTGCTTCCAGCAACATTTCCATATCTTACAACAGAAAAAATAGTTCCGTCACCACCAGAATATGCATTGGCAGAAACAAAAAGTTTATCTGAAACTAATTTTGTTCCTCCATAAAGGTTTATAGGATTTACAGCCTTATCTGTAGATAAGGCAACTACTTTTTTTACTTTTCTATCTAAAGCAGCATCTATTACATTTTGTGCTCCGTGAATATTAGTTTTTATTGCTTCGAAAGGGTTATATTCACAAGCAGGAACTTGTTTCATTGCTGCAGCATGAATCACATAATCTACATCTTTAAAAGCTCTATATAATCTTTCTTTATCCCTCACATCTCCAATAAAGAATCTTAACTTAGAAAATTTTTCTTTAGATAATTTAATAGAAAATTTCTTTTTTAGTAAATCTTGTTTATATTCATCTCTTGAATATATTATAACTTTATTTGGATTGTATTTTTCAAATATCATTTCTATGAATTTATTACCAAAAGAACCTGTTCCACCAGTTATTAAAATAGATTTATTGTTTAACATTTATATCGTCCCTTTCTTTCAAAATTTTAACTATATTTTCATTAATTTCTTCAAAAATAGGAATAGTATATTCATAATCTTTTTTACATAAAAACATAAATTTTTCAAATTCTTCAATTACTTTTTCAGATTTTTTATAAGGATCTTTTAAAGAATTTATTTTATTAATTTCCATATCTAAAAATTCATATTGTAATCTGTTCATAGGTATTATAAACAGATTAAAATATTTATTTTTTATGATTTTATCAAAAAGATTATCTAATAATAAATACATTTTTTCTATTTGATTTAAATTTCTATTTTTTGAAAGTTTTTTAATTTTAATAAGATATTTTTCTAATTCACTTATTAATTGAACTACTTTGTTAAAATCAATTTTTAATTCTAATTTCTTTTCTTTGAGATAATTTAAATCATATTCAATTTCTTCAATATTATACCAATTTTCATTCACAACCTTATCTTTCAAATAGTCTTTTATAACTTCTTCTAAAGTTTTAAAAACGGTTCCCTCAATATGAGCTCCACCTTTTGTCGAATTAATAATGACCACTTCTTCAAAATATTTATTTTCCTTATATGCTTTTATAAATTTTTCTAAATCTTCTTTAAAAAGTTTAAATGATTTATTTGTGGAAATATCATTTCCGTAAACATCTTTTGTTAGTAATTTTTTTTGTTTCGCATATGATTTTCCCCAATTTATACCTTCAGAATAATATTTATTTTCTTTAAAAGCTAAATTTTGACCAACAAATATTATTCTATTAAACTCAAGTTTAAATAAAAGTTGTAAAGATATGACACTAATGGAGGGAGCATCAAAAACGAAATCAATTTTTTCTTTTTCATTTTTTGGTTTTAAAAAATAGTTTGAAATAGTATCTTGACTTGTAATCATATGAATCATTTTTCCCGGATAATCTTCAATAACTCCGTGATAAACACTGCTACCAAAAATTAAAGGAATTTCAGTAATTGTATTTGATTTTAAAGTTTTGAATACGTTAGAATTGAATTTAAAAGGGTCATAGGTAATTGCTGCATCAGGAAATAGTTTATAATGAATTAAAGTATTTATAGCTGAACCAACAGAAAAAATATAAGCAAGTCTATTATTTTTAATATATTTTAAATTATCTATTTCTTCATTTAAAGAAGGACCAGCAGCAGCTATAATAGCTGTTTTTCCTTTGAAATATTTCTTCTTATCAAGAAGTATATTAGGTGTAGTTAAAACCTTTTTAAAATTTTTCATGCTATTTTCTATCCATTTTTTTTGCATTGAATAATTTACATGAATATTATTTTTTTTATCTTCTACAAATTTTTTGATTGAAGCACAAAAAAAATCGTATTCTTTAGAAAAAATATTTTTATATGAGGTTAAATAAAGAATAAAGAAATTAAAAGAATATTTTTTCATTAAATAATTAAAAAAAGATGATTCAATGTGTTTGAGATAAATATTTAAAATATTTTTGTTGTTTATTTTATTTAAATTCCCATATTTTAAATAATTATAAAATATTTCCTTATCTGGTTCATAAAGAATAATTTTTTTTTCAGGATATTTTTTTATAAAATTTTCTATATGGTAACCTAAACCAACACCATAAAAAAAGATGTATTCATAGTTTTCAATTTCTTTTGAATAATCATTAATTATTTTTTCGGCTTCTTTTAAAGGATCATATTTGCTGTGAATATATTTTCCATCTTTTTTTAATGTAAGAAGGTTATTTTTTGATTTTTCAACGATTAAATTTTCATCACTTTTTTGATTTTCATTCAACTGATTTATTTGAGAATAAACACTATTAAAATTTTTAAGTAAATAATTCATATTTTCTGAATAGTTCATTAAAACACCTCGTTTTAATCAAATAATTTTGAAATTATTTTTTTTAAATCTTCAAATATTGAAGTGATTTCATAATTTAAAATATCACCAATTAAAATATAATCTTGGTTGTTAAGTGCTTCATCAATTTCTTTAATGAAATCATTTAGTTTTAATATTTCTTTAGAATAAGATAACCATGACTCATAATTTAAATTAACTTTATTAAGTTTTTTTGAAGAATCAATTGTCTTATAAGAATTTACTATATATTGAAATCCTTCAAACAATTGTGAAAGTTTTACCCAATCATTTTTTGAAGGAGTTGAATAAAACTTTTCAGATAATGAAGAAATTTCTGGAATAGCTCTCGCAAAATAAGAATTAATAGTATTAAATATTTCTTTTATAAACTCTTCTTCAGTTTTAAAAATAATGCTTATTTCTTCAATTAATTCAATATTTTCTTTAATATGTTTGTCAAATTTATCGTAAACTTCAATTTCATTAATAATCAGATGACTAAAATGATCAGATTCATTGTTTATTAAATCTTCAATGCTTTTCAATACAAAATTTGCATTTATTTCTTTGCTATTCAAAACTATCTCATTATTTTTAGATTTTATTTTCATTTTTTCCTCCATAATATTAAATAATATATTTTTTAATAACTTCTTTTAAGGTCATAATTTTTGTTCCTTCAATTTTAGCTCCGCCTTCAGTTGCATCAATAAAATCAATGTTTTGAATTTCATTTTTTATTCTGTTTTCAATCCATTTTAAATAAATATACATTAAATTTGATGTGTATGTATAATTATCGTGAATATCTTTAATTTTTCTATAATTTTCAAGGTTTATAATTTTTCTTGAGTAAGTTTCTTTTGAATGAGAAATACCCTCAGTAAAAGCTAAATCTTGTCCAACAAATATTATTGGGTTGCCACCTAATTTTATTGCAATATCTAAAGCGGCTGTAGCCACTGATCCACCTGTTTCAATTAATATATGATTATTTTTAATAGCATAATCTTCAGCCAATTCAAATCCTTTTTGTAAAGCAATAAATTTTTCTCCTTGATAAAAATTAAAATAATTTTTATCACATGTAGATAAACCAATCGAAGGAATGTTTTTAAATGATGTTTTTTTTATTTGTATTGAATAAACAAAATTTTTTGCATCAGTTATAATAAAAAAATTTGGGGTTACATTATGTTTTTCTAGGGTTTTTAAAGCTTTTCCTACAGATAAAATAATTCCTTTATTATTAATGTTTTTTAATTCAGAAACATTTTTATTTAATGAAGGTCCTGCAGAAATTATAAAAATAGGTTTTTCAAAATATTTTCCAAAAAGACTATCTATATTTTTATCAAATTTTAAAATATTATTTTCAAAATTTTCTATAAGAATTTTTTCGTTATCAACCATTGAATTGATATTCGTTTTGTAATCGGATAAGAGATATTTTATTTTTTCAAATTCAACTGGAATAGTTTTTAAAAGAGATTCATAATATTCGATTTTTAAATTTCCTAATTTTAAAATTGAGGTTATTTGTGAAGCCATTTTTTTGATGTCGTTTTTAAAAATTAATTTTACTCTATTATCCAATAAAATATTTTGTAAATCAATATATTTTAAAGATAAAAAAAGTAATTCTTCATTACACTCAATAATAAAAATTTTTGATTTTCCAATAGCTTTTAATAATTCGTGTATATGATAACCAAAACCAAGTCCATATATAACATAGTTATTTATTTTAATATCAAAAATTTTTTTTGAAAATGTTTCAGCCTCTTTTAATGGATTATATTTACTGTGAATAAAAATATTTTTATTTTCATTAAAATATTTTGCTGTTATTAAATTATTTTTTGTTTTTTCTAATTCAAAAGAATTAATTTTAATTTCATTAAAAGTTTTAAAATAATGGTAAATTTCAGGATATTTAAATTTTAGTATATCCATATTTTTTTCATAATACATAAAACACCTCGAAAGATCTTAAGTTATAATGATATTTTACCATATAATAATGAATTTTATTTTAATTAAAGAAAAGTTATAAAAAAACCGAGGGATACCCTCGGTTTGATTTTTTATTATTATCCTAGTAACTGTAATACTGATTGAGGAGCCATATTTGCTTGAGCCAACATAGAAATAGAAGCTTGTTGTAAAATATTTTGTCTTGTGAATTGCATCATTTCAGAAGCCATATCTACGTCTCTAATTCTTGATTCTGCAGCTTGCAAGTTTTCAGAAACGTTGCTTAAGTTTTTAATAGTACTTTCAAGTCTATTTTGGTATGCCCCTAATTTAGCTCTTTCTGTTGATACGCTTTCAATTGCAGTGTTGATAGTTGTAATAGCTGAATTTGCACCTGATTGACCACTAAGACTTACATCTGCGACCTTTAATCCGCTTGCACTCATTTTTTCAATTGATAATTCTATGCTTTGTCCTTCATTTGCACCAATATGGAAAACTTTTCCAGAAAAACCACCACTTAAAAGTTTTTGTGTGTTGAATTCAGTGTCTGTAGAAATTCTATCAAGCTCTTTAATTAATTCATCAACTTCTGCTTGAATAGCTGCTCTATCTGTACTAATGTTTGTGTCATTTGATGACTGAACTGCTAATTCTCTCATTCTTTGAAGAATAGAGTGAGTTTCATCAAGAGCACCTTCAGCTGTTTGAATTAAAGAAATAGAATCTTGAGCATTTCTAACCGCTTGATTTAAACCTTTAATTTGTCCTCTCATTTTTTCAGAAATAGATAAACCTGCTGCATCGTCTCCAGCTCTGTTGATTCTATATCCTGAAGATAATCTTTCCATGTGTTTCTGACCTGCTGTGTTAGCTTTTCCTAATTGTCTGTGAGCGTTCATAGCCATTAAATTGTTATTAATACGCATAAAATCCACCTCCATGTTTTTTGTGTGCCCTTCCTTGGGCTAATTTTTTTATCCCGGCGCCTGGGATGTTCAGAAATATTATCGGAGTATTTTTTGAAAACTTTAGCTTTTTGAAAAAAGTTAACATAAAATTTATTTAAGATGTTTTAATACTAGGAAATAAGCGTGAAAATTTAAAAATAATTTTCTTTATATTATTCAGAAATAAAAATAAAAAAGTAATTTTAAAATTGTTAAAAAAATTTAAAATATGCTATAATATATATAGAATATATAATGTTATTTTTTCATTTTTATTTTTATTAAAATTAAGGAATGGTGATTACATTGACAGAAAATGAAGAAATGCTTTTAGCAAAAATTCAAGAATTAGAAAAACAAATCAATAAAAAAGATAAAGAGTCTTTTAGCGAAAGACTAATTTCAAAAATTGAAAATTTAGAAAAAGAAATAATGAAATCTAACGAGAGAAAGTTGGGAGAAGAAAGCAAAATTTTTAAAAATGAAGATTCAATAAAAAAATTAGCTTTAACTTTACAAGATATTTGGAATAAATTATTTTATATTTATTTTGTAAATATTTTGACTTTAATAGTAGGTATTTTTGCTTTTTTATTTAGAAATAATGAAATGTCAATTTTTTTGTGGATTATATTGTTTGTTTTGATAGTGTTTAATCTTTTTTTAGGGTTTATAGTGATATCAAAAAAATTTATTAATTGAAATTAATAAATTTAGTTATTTAATTTTTCTATAAAATCTTTTGTCAATTTTGCAGTCATTCCCCAAATTACGTGTTTAAAATTTTTGTAGAAGTATACTTCGTGTTTTCCTTCACGCCACTTATAATTTTTACCTTGTGGAATTAATTCGTGTGGAAAGTTATCATCAAGTTTTGTTAGTGTTTTTGAAAAATGTATTTCAGGAGGATTTTTTGTTAAATCCTCTATGGATACTGTAAATATTTCATGCACTTCATCTTTGTTGGGAAAAATTTTATTATAATCATAATTAATTATTCCTATGAATGATTTTAAAATGAAATTATATGGAGAAATTATAGAATTTCCTTCTTTAATAATTTCGACATATTTTTTAGGAATATTTAATTCTTCAGATGTTTCTCTTAAGGCGGCTTCGTAAAAACTTTCATTTTTTTCGACTTTACCCCCAGGGAATGAAACTTCAGAAGGTTGTGTTTTTAAAGTGAATGCTCTTAATTCAAATAAAATATGAGGATTGTTGTTTATATAAATTATCGGAACTAAAACAGAGTATTTTTTTCTGTTTACATCAGAATTAAACTCAATACTTTTAATTTTGTTTATTAATAATTCTTTATCCATGAAATCACCTTTTATATAATAAAGTTAAAAGTTGAAATTAAAAGATAAATGCTCAAGCATTATCATCTATCGCTAACTTTATTTATATTATATAATTAAAAATATGTAAGGTCAAGTTTATAATAAAATCCGCTTTTAAGCGGATTTTATTCTTGTCCTTTTGAAACGTTAGCGTCATCAAATGATGCCATTTCATTAAGTATTTTTATTGCAGATTCTATAATTGTAAAAGATAAAACTGCTCCTGTTCCTTCTCCCAATCTCATGTTAAGATTTAAAATAGGATTTAAGCCTATTTCTTCTAAAATCACTTTATGGCCTTTTACGGCTGAAACGTGACCTACAAACATATAATTTTTTATTGAAGGGTCTATTTTATATGCTAAATGAGCAGCTGATGTAACAGGGTAGCCGTCTATAACAAATGGAATCTTTTTTTCTGCACATTTTAACATGAAACCGACCATTTCTCCAAAACAAAAGCTTCCAACTTTTGATAACACGTCAATAGGATTTTCAAATGGCGAATGATTTTTACATGCTTGAACTACGACATTTTTCTTTTTTTCTAATGTAGTATCATCAATTACTGTTCCTATATCAATTATTTTTTCTATGGAAATACCTAATGCATGGTTTATAGCAGTTGCAGTAGTTGTATTTCCTATGCCCATATCTCCTAATGCGAGTAAATCGGCACCTTCGTTAATAGCTTTTTCTGCAACTTCTTTTCCGTATTCAATTGCTTTTTCAGCTTCTGAATATGTCATTGCTTTTTCTTTTAAAAAGTTTTTTGAAGATTTTCCAACTTTTTTTATTATTAAATTATCCTTTTCTTCAAACTCAAAGTCTGTACCGGCATCTACAACAAAAACTTTAGCATTAACGTGGTTCGCTAACACGTTTATAGCAGCTCCATTATTTAAAAAGTTAAATACCATTTGTGCTGTAACTTCTTTTGGAAATGCAGAAACTCCTTCTTCTACTATTCCGTGATCAGAAGTGAACACATAAACTCTTTTGTCTTTTGGTAATTTTGGAGAGATAGTATTTTGAATTACTCCCATTTTAAATGCGATTTCTTCGAGTTGTCCTAAACTGTTAACGGGTTTTGTAAGGTTATCTAACTTGTTTTTTAATTCTTTTTCAATCATAAAATTTTCTCCTTTTAAGTTTTTAACTATTAAAATTTTCAAAAATCAATATCATTTTATCATGAATAAGTAAAAAAGCAAAATCTTATTTTGAAGAAAAATAAGATTTATAGTATAATTAAATAAAATTTGTTTCTATATAAAGAAGATAGAGTAAAAATTATTGAGGGATATTACTTTTTTAACACTTTCCGCTCTGTCATCTCGAACGACGTTTTTTGAAGGAGAGATCCGCGTTCCTTGATTTTTTATTAAAATATTTCAATACATTAAATAGAAAACCGCAGATTTCTCTTCAAAAGTAATACGCTTTTTCGTTCGAAATGACAAATCACATAATTTTTCACAAAAAATTTCATGGTATCTAAATTTTAATGAATAAAATATATTAAAGGAGCGATTTTATGATTAATTATGATAGTATAAAATCATCTGAAAATAGAATCAGGAAATATATTTATAATACTCCATTAGAAAAATCATTATATTTGAGTTCTGATAATAAACAAGTTTATTTAAAACTTGAAAATCAACAAAGACTTAAAACGTTTAAGCTTAGAGGGGCTTTCAGTAAGCTCACTTCACTTTCTAAAAAGGATAGAGAAGAAGGTGTAATAACTATTTCTTCAGGAAATCATGGGGCATCAATAAGTTATTCTTCAAAAATTTTAGGTGATATAAAATCTACCGTAATAGTACCAAAAAATACTCCACAATCAAAAATAGAAAAAATAAAATATTATGGTGCTGAAATATTATTGATGGGAGAAAATTATGATGAGGCTCATATTAAAGGTTTAGAATATTTAAAAAATTCAAATCAAATTTTTGTTGATTCTTGTTCAGATATTGAGGTTATATGCGGACAGGGAACAATAGCTAATGAAATATTAGAAGCAAATCCCGATATCGATGTTATAGTTGTTCCAATTGGTGGAGGTGGGTTAATTACTGGAGTTTCTATTGCAGCAAAAGCTATAAAACCTTCAATAAAAATTGTTGGAGTACAGACTGCCGCTTGTCCTGCTATGGTTGAATCAATGAAAGATAAAACTTGTTATATAGAATATCCTTCTAAACCTTCAATATGCGAAGCTTTAATAGGAGGGGTTGGGGAAATTCCTTTTGAATTGTCTAATTATTGTATAGACGATATTTTATTAGTTGAAGAAAATGATATAAAAAAAGCACTAATTGAATTGATTAATAGAGAAAAAGTTATATCAGAACCTTCTGGAGCAGTAAGTTATGGAGCCATAATGAGTTATCCTGAATATTTTGAAAATAAAAATACAGCTGTAATAATTTCTGGGGGAAATTTAGATTTTGAATTATTAAAGAAGATACTGTAATGAGAAGAATTCTATATTTGTTGGAGGTAAAAAATGAGTAAAGGTATGATTCATGTTTATACGGGAAATGGAAAAGGAAAAACAACTGCCGCGTTTGGTGTTGTTTTAAGGAGTATTTTATCAAATAAAAGAGTTTTTGTAGGGCAATTTGTTAAAAATAGAGATTCTTCGGAGTTGTCAATTTCAAATTTTTTTGATAATATAGAGATTGTGCAATATGGAGAAGGTTTTTTTATAAGGCGTTCTCCAGAAAAAAAAGATATTGAAGCAGCAAAAAAAGCTTTGTTAGATGTAAGAGAAAAGATTTTATCTCAAGATTACGATTTGATAGTTTTAGATGAGATTAATATAGCTATTGAATATGAACTTATCGCATTAAAAGATGTTTTAGAAATGCTTGAAAATAATGGGAAAACAGAAATTATTTTGACAGGAAGATATGCCAAACAAGAGATTATAGATAGGGCAGATTTAGTTACTGAAATGAAGCATATAAAACATTATTATTCAAAAGGAGTTTTATCTAGAAAGGGAATAGATAAGTAAAATAGTACGCAAAAAATTAAATAATAAACTTTTGAGGTGTATAACAGGGAATTAGGTGAGAATCCTAAGCGGCCCAGCCACCGTATTCAGGGATGAAAGTCAAATAATGCCACTGGTTAATTCCGGGAAGGCTTGACGAGTAAATTGATCTGTAAGTCGGGAGACCTACCTCAAAAGTATGATACTTTGCTTTTTCTTGGTGAAAAAAGCAGGGATTTTTTATATGAAGGAGAGTATACGTATGAGTAATTATATTTTGGATCCTAAAGAGATTGAGAAAAGAAGTTTTGAAATTATAGAAAGCATTTTAGGAAAAAATCTTGAAAATGTTGATTCTGTAAAAGTAAATGTTATTAAAAGGGTAGTTCATACAACAGGAAATACAGAAATTTATGACAAATTAGTTTTTTCTAATAATTTTTTTGAAAAATTTTGCGAGTGTATTAAAACAAAAACTATTTATACTGATGTAAATATGATTAAAAGCGGATTATCTAAAAATATTATAAAAGATTTAAATATTCATTGTTTTATTAATGATGAAGATATAGTGAAAAAAGCATCTGAAAAAGGTGTTTCGAGAGCTTTTTTATCTATGGAAAAAGCTTTAAATATGCAATCGGGAATTTTTGTGATTGGAAATGCTCCAACGGCTTTATTTAAACTTTTAGAATCAAAAAAGAATTTATTTATTATTGGTGTTCCTGTAGGTTTTGTTGGAGCAGCTGAGAGTAAAGAAGAATTAATAAATTCAGAAAATGATTTTGTCTCTTTGAGAGGAACTATTGGTGGTTCAACTATCGCAACTGCTATTTTTAATTCTTTAATCAGAGAGCTTTGATTTATGGAATGGTATGTTGAAGTAAATGGTAAAAGATTAAAGAGAGGTTTTACTACAGGGACATCAGCAACTGCGGCTTTAAAAGCTTCTGTTAAATGGATAAAATATGAGAAAAAGCCTGAAAAAGTTGATATTTTACTTCCGAATGGTGAAAAGGTTTATATACCAATTTTTAAATATGAAAAAATAAATGGTTTTAAATATGCTTTTGTGAAAAAAGATGCTGGAGATGATGCGGATATAACTAACAATTGTTTAGTTTATTGCACATATTTAAAAAATGATAATGGTATTGAATTTGACTCATTTGAAGGGGTTGGAAAAGTTACTAAAAAAGGTCTCGATATAAATATAGGAGAATATGCTATAAATCCAATTCCAAGAAATATGATGGAAGAAATACTTAAAAATGAAGGTATATTTAATGCTAAAGTTATTGTAAATGTTAAAGATGGAGAAAAAATTGCAGAAAAAACTCTTAATAAAAATTTAGGTATTAATGGGGGTATTTCAATTTTAGGAACGACTGGAATAGTTGAACCTATGAGTGAAACGGCTTGGAAAGAGTCTTTAATTCCACATATAAAAATGATTTCTTCAAATTATGATTCTATCACCTTGTTAATAGGAGGAAAGGGTTTAAATAATTATAAAAAAACTAATTTTTTTAAAGAAGATTTTATTCTTTGTGGAAATCATATAGGTTATTCTATTGAAAAAGCTATTGAATTTGGAATTAAAAACATAAAAATATTGGGAAGTTTTCAAAAGATTATAAAACTTTCAGGTTTAAATTTAAACACAGATAGTAGGTATTCTGACAGTAAAAATGAATTACTCGCTTTAATGTATATATTATTTATTAAAGAATACGATGAAAAAATTATAAAAAGAATACTAAATTTAAATCCTGTATATAATTTTATAGATATTTTAAAAGAAAAAAATATTAAAAGCAATGATTTTTTTGATTTTGTTTCGAAGTATACGGGCGAAAGATTAAATAAAAGGTTTAATGTAGAGTTTGATATTTATTTATGTGAAAAATTTTGATTCTATGTATT
>CAYZNB010000047.1:0-19018 GCA_964478535.1 uncultured Thermotogaceae bacterium | reverse complement strand
AATTCTCAATTGCTCGCTACTTTATTTCATCCATATTTACCATCAAATCATTATAATTAAAAAATTTTGTGTCACTTGCTACTTTTAACTTTTCACTAATTAAACATTATTTGTTTTTCCTGACCAACTGATTATTAATTATTATGAGCCACACTTTTTTACATAAAATCTAAAAAATAATTGAAAGGATAAAAATATGAAAAAATTATTTAGTTTTATTATTTTAATCTTATTTCTTTTAGTAAATATGTTTAGTCTTAATTTTAATAAACTCAATAAAGAAATTTCAGATTTGTTAATTGAATTGAATATTCCGGGAATATCAATATATATAAATATGCCCGAAAATGAGAATGATATTGAAATTAATTATGGTTTTTCTGATTTTGAAAACAATATATGGATGAAAAAAGGAACAAAATTTAGAATAGGAAGTTTAACAAAGAGTTTTACTGCAACAGCGATATTAATTTTAAATGATAGAAACCTTTTGGATTTGAAAGATCCAGTAAAAAAATATTTAGATATTGAAAACGATTTTATA
The DNA here is from genome assembly GCA_964478535.1 of uncultured Thermotogaceae bacterium. GTDB lineage: Bacteria > Thermotogota > Thermotogae > Petrotogales > Petrotogaceae > CAYZNB01. The sequence continues at coordinate 18,474 of CAYZNB010000047.1, read as the reverse complement.
AAAAATTTAAAAATTAAAGATCTTATGAACATGAGTAGTGGTCTTAGAGATTATATTAATGATGATCCTGAAGAATATGGGTTTATTTTAAAGCATTTAATTAATTCTCCAAAAAATTATCTTACTCAGGAAGAATTATTAGAAAAAGCTTTTCAAATTACAGAAGAACTTGGCTTAATAGAGGGTTTTCATTATAACAACACAAACTATATTCTTCTAGGAATGATAATAGAAAAAGTTTCAGGGCAAAAATATGAAAGATTTATAAAAGAAGAAATATTAATACCATTACAATTAAATGATACATTTGTTCCGGAAAATTATTTTTTATACGATAATATGGCAAAAGGTTATCATGATTTGATTAATGATGAAAAATATATTGAAAATAGTGAAATAGATCCTTCGTACGTATGGAGTGCAGGTTCTATTGTTTCGAATGCAAAAGATTTATCAAAATGGATCAAAGAATTATCAAAAGGAACATTAATAAGTGAAAAATCTAAAAAATATTTATTTGAAGGACAACATATATTCGAAGATGTTTATTACACATCAGGAGTTATATATGAAGATAATAAATTATGGCATAATGGTTCAGTAATTGGATATAATTCAATAGCAAGTTATTTTTTTGATACTGATACATCAATATCAATTTTAATAAACGGATACTCTCAAGTTAATTTAATAGAGATTATCTTTTCTTTATTATTAGAAGATTATTTATAATCTGACATAATGTTGTCAAATTAAAAGCATTATAATAATTTGATAATGAAAAATAGAAAGTTGAAAAAAGGGGTTTTTTAATGAATTATATTACAGCAAAAACTATTATATCAGCTTATATGAAAGAAAATACTTGGTTTGGAAATAATTATAATATGAATATTTATAAAGGGTGTTCGCACGGTTGTATTTATTGTGATAGCCGTAGCGAATGTTATCAAGTTGAAAATTTTGATGAAGTAAGAGCAAAAGAAAATTCTATAAATATAATAAAAAAAGAATTAAAATCAAAAAGAAGAAAAGGTGTTATTGGAACTGGCAGTATGAGCGATCCTTATAACCCTTGTGAAAAAAATTTTCAATTAACTAGAAGTGCTTTAAAGTTGATAGATGAATATGAATTTGGAGTTTCAATAGCTACAAAAAGTGATTTAATATTTAGAGATATTGATATATTAAAAAAAATAAAAAAACATTCACCTGTATTAGTCAAAATTACTATAACAACCTCAAATGATGAATTGTGTAAAAAAATAGAACCTAATGTAAGTTTAACTTCAAAAAGGTTTGAAGTTTTAAATGAGTTATCAAAAAATGATATTTTTTGTGGAGTATTGTTAATGCCTGTACTGCCTTTTATAGAAGATAGTGAAGAAAACATATTTAACATAATAAAAATGGCACATGAAAATGGAGTGAAATTTATTTATCCTTCATTTGGAGTAACTTTAAGGCAAAATCAAAGATTGTGGTTTTTCAATAAACTTGATCAAATATTTCCTAGATTAAAAAATAAGTATATAAGACAATTTGGTAATTCTTATGAATGCTATTCTCCTAATGCTGAGAAATTATGGAATTTATTTCAATTTGAGTGTAAAAAATATGGTATATTATATAAAATGAAAGAAATAATAGAAGCATATAAAAAAGGCTATGAGAATGAACAGCTTTCACTTTTTTAAAAAAAATATGTTATAATTAAATTAATAAAAAGTTATTTGATAAAAAAGGGGGATAAATATGGATATAAATAAATATAAAGATTTTATAAAATATGCTCCTTTTGCATTTGCTCACCATAAAATTATTTTAAATGAAAACAATATGCCGATAGATTTTATGTATATAGAAGTTAATGATTATTTTGAAACAATTACTGAAATGAAAAAAGATCAAATTATTAATAAAAAATTTTCTGATGTTTTGCCTTCTATAATAAACGCAGATTTTATAAAACCAGAATTTCAATGGCTTGAAATTTATAAAGAAGTCGCTTTAAATGGCGGAAATAAGGATTTTGAATTTTTTTTTGAAGAAAAGAATAAATGGTTTAAATTTCAAGTTTTTTCTAATGAAAAATATTATTTTTCAACAATTTTTGTTGATATAACAGAAGAAAAAGAAAGAATTATTGATTTAAATAGAATTCAAAAAATCATTTCACAAATTTCTTCTGATTTTGTTAGCGTTACTTCAGATAACATAAATTCTAAAATTATTTCTATGCTTGAAAAATGTGGAAAGATTTTAAATGTAGATAGCATATTTCTAATTCGTTTTACAGAAGATGAAAAATATATTTCTAATAACTTTGAATGGTATAATGAAAAACTAAATTCTAAAGAAAAAAAACTTCAACCTTTTTTAATTTCAGAAAAAAAATTCATGCATGAAATAGTAAAAAAAAGAGATTTTTTTTGGGTTTCAGATATTGATTTGCTATCAGAAGAAGCATATAATAATAAAATTTTATTAAAAAAATATAATATAAAATCTTTACTTTGTATTCCGATTTTAAAAGCAGAAAAATTATTGGGTTATTTTGGGTTCGAAAATAAAAATTCGAAAAAAGATTTAACCCAATCTCATATAAATATTATGCAATTTTTATCTAATGTTTTAGGAGAAGCTATTTTAAGAGATATATTCGAAAAAGAAATTACTCTTAATAAAATAAAAGCAGAAAATGCTAATAAATCAAAAACAGAATTTTTAGCTAATATGAGCCACGAAATTAGAACGCCATTAAATAGTATTATAGGTTTTGTAGATCTTTTAAATAGAACTAATTTAGAAGAAACGCAATTTCAATATTTAAAAAACATTGATACTTCTGCTCATGCTCTTTTAGGAATAATTAATGATATTTTAGAATTATCAAAGCTTGAATCAGAAGATTCAAATTTAGATTTAATAGCTTCTGATATTTTTGAATTAACAGAACAATCTATTGAAATAATCAAGCATAACGCTTATGAAAAAGGATTGGAAGTATTAATAAACATAGATAATAACGTTCCGCAGTTTGTTGTGTTAGATCAATTAAGAGTCAAAAAAATTTTAGTAAATCTATTAAGTAATGCGGTTAAATTTACCGAATCTGGAGAGGTTGAGATTATAGTTTCTTTTAAAAAAACAGATGATGCAAAAGGGATATTAAATTTTTCGATAAGAGATACGGGAATAGGAATAAGTCTTGATGAGAAAGAAAATTTGTTTAAATCTTTTACTCAACTTGATTCTTCATTAACAAGAAAATTTGGAGGAATGGGATTAGGTCTTAGTATATCAAATAAACTTGCGAAAAAAATGGGGAGTTCAATTAACGTTCAAAGCGAGAAAAACAAAGGTTCAATTTTTTCATTTTCTATTGAAACAGAATATGAAAAAGTAAAAACTTATGATGAAATAAAAGAAGATTTAAGTGTTTTAATTATAGATAATAATAAAAAATATGGAAATATATTAAAAAATATTTTAAACTCTTGGAAAGTGAATGTATTAAAACATACAGATATTTTTTCTGTATTAGATTTTTTTAAAAATAAAGATTTAAAATTAGATTTAATAATTGTTGATTATGATATTCCTTGGTTTAATGGGATTGAAACGATAAAAAAAATTAAAGAAGTTTTAAAAGAAAAAAATGAAGATATTGATATTATATTATTGCATAATTCTTTATCTGATTCTGAAATTTTTAAAGATTCACAGGAGGTGAAAATAAAAAATACTTTTTATAAACCTATTAAAATTAAAGAGCTTCATAATCTTATAAAAAATATAAAAAACAGAGAGTCAAATTTATATAAAGACAAAACTAAAATAAATTTAAATTTAAAACCTATAATATTAATTGTTGAAGATAATTCAATGAACATGCTTCTTATGAAAACTTTATTAAATGAAATATTTTCCTCGGTCGATATACTAGAAGCAGAAAATGGTTTGGAAGCAGTCGAAATTGTTGATTTAATGAACCCTGATTTGATTTTTATGGACTTGCAAATGCCCAAAATGGGTGGAATAGAAGCAACTCAAAGAATAAGGTTAAAAAATAAAAATATTCCTATAATTGCATTAACAGCAGCTATTTTAAATGAAGAAAAAAAAGAATGTAAAAAAGTAGGTATGAATGATTTTTTATCAAAACCAATAAATATTGAAACTCTTATAAAAATTACTAAAAGATATTTAGCAAAAGAAAATTTTGAACATTTGCATGAAAACAAATCACATTTTGAAAAAGAAATACTTTTTGAAAGAATAGGTAAAAACAAAGAATTAATGAATAATTTATTAAAAGAAACTTCTTCTGAATTATTACCGTTAATAATCTCTTTAGAAAAAGCTATTTATGAAGAAAAATTAAAAGAAATAATTTCAATATCTCATAGTATAAAAGGGTTAGCTTCAAATATAGCATTTTCTAAATTAGCGTTTATTGCAAAAAAAATAGAAGAAAGTGCTAAAAAAGCTGAAAATCAAAATTATATTAAATACTTTGAGTTATTAAAAATTGAAATGGAATATATTAAGGAAAATATATTAAAAGATTTTTTATAGTATTTAAAATTATTATATTTAAAAGGCGGGGATTTACATGGATTATGAAAGCACAAAAAAATTTTGGAATATTATGTTTTCTAAAAAAAATTCTGGAGTTAATATTAATGAAGAAGATGACTTACTAAAAAAATTAAAACTTATAAAATTATTTTTAACTGAAAATTGTGAAAAAATACTTGATTATGGTTTTGGAACAGGAAGTTTTTTAATTGAAATGATGACTTCAGATATAAAAGAAGGATATGGTATTGAACTTTCTGAAAAAGGTATAGAAATATGTGAAGAAAATGCTTTTAAAAAAAGTATTAAAAATTTAAATTTACTTTTAGGCGGAGTAGAAAAAATTCAAGACTTCAGTAATGAATTTTTTGATTCTGTAATCATATCTAATGTTTTAGATAATATCACTCTTTGCGATTCAAAAAAACTTCTTGAAGAAGCTCATAGAACGCTTAAAATCAACGGTAAACTTTATGTAAAACTCAATGATTATATAAATGATGAAAAAATTTTAAAAAATACTTCAATTTTTGAAAAAGAAATAGAAGAAGATTTTTATCTTGAAACTTCTGGATTATATTTTTGGAATATTTCAGATGAAAAATTTGAAGATTTGATAAAAGACAAATTTACTGTTGAAGACAAATTTAAAATTCATTTTAAAAAACACGATGCCTATAATAGAGTATGGCTATTAAAAAAACAAGCTTAATAATAATTAAGCTTGTTTTTAATTATATCAATAACAAAATCATTATCAGATTTATTTCCAACAGTTATTCTAATACAATTATTTAGATTTTTTAATTTTTTTACGATTATTTTATTATCTAAAAGTTTATTATATAGAAGATCTATTTCATTTGATTCTATAACTATAAAATTGCTTTTAGAATCAAATTTTACGTTCAATAATTTTTTCATCCTTTCTCTTTCTTCAATAATTTTTAATATATTTATTTTGATTAAATCATAATTTTTTATTATAATCTCAACTATTTTTTCATTTGTTATAGAAAAACTGTAAGGAGATTTTATTTTCATTAAATTAGAAATTATTTTTTCAGAAGATATAATATAGCCAATTCTTGCTCCCGCCATTCCCAAAGCTTTTGAAAAAGTCCTTGAAATAATAAGATTATCATATTCTTTTATAAACTCAAAATTATTTTCATCACAAAATTCATAATATGCTTCGTCAAGCAAAACGGGAATTTTTGAATCGAGTATTTTTTTGATGATATCTTTTTTTATTATTCTTCCACAAGGGTTATTTGGAGAACATAATATTATCATTCTTGTGTTTTCATTTATTAAATTATTTATTTTATTCAATTCATCAAAATTTATATAATTAATTTTTAAATTATTTAATTTCGAATAAAAAGAATACATTTCAAACGAAGGGTTTAAAATAATTATTTCATTTCCAGAAAAAATTTTTATACATAAATCTATCAATTCATCGCTACCATTCCCAACTGCGATATTTGAATAATCAACGTTAAAAAATTTTGCTAAAATTTCTCTCGACTTTTTTTGGTCTATTTCAGGATAATAATTTAAACGAAGATTTTTAATTTCTTCAGATAATAAATTCAGTATTTCTCTATTTATATAAGGATTTTCATTTGCATGTAAACGCATAAAATTTTCAACCTCTTCAGATTTATAAGGAGTAATAGTTTCAAAAATTTTATTAAATTTCATTTTCTTCTCCTTTTTAATTCCTTCATTATTTCAGATAATGGAATGTTTTCAAAACTCAATAAAACAAGAAGATGGTACATCATATCAGCAGTTTCATAAATTAAATCTTCTCTTTTAGTAGCTGTTATAACTTCAACAGCTTCCTCACCAAATTTTTTTAATATTCTTTCTTTTCCTTTTTTGAACAAATCATTTGTATATGATTTTTCTTGAGGATTATTTTTTCTTTCATTTATCAACGCTTCAAGCTCTTTTAAAATCTCAAGTGAATAGTCTATTTTCTCATTGTTAGAAATAATCTTTTCATCTGTTTTTCTAAAACATGATTTCGTACCTAAATGACAGGCAGAACCTTTTTGATTTACAATAAATAAAAGAGCATCATTATCACAATCGATATAAACTTCCTCAAATATTTGAATGTTACCGCTCACTTCTCCTTTCATTCGTATTCTATTTTTAGATTTAGAATAATAAAACATATTTTTTGTTTTCAAAGTTTTTTCAAGTGATTCTTTATTCATATAAGCGAAAGTCAAAACTTCTTTTTTTTCATTTTGAACTATTACTGGAACTAAACCATCAAGTTTTTCCCAATCAATCGTTTCAATTAAATTATTATATTCTGACATTGACATCCATCTCCTTTAAAGATTTTTTTAGTTGATATATTGGAATTTTTTCATAATGAAAAATTGAAGCAGCAAGTGCTCCATCTGCACCACTTTCAAAAACATCATAAAAATGTTTTATTTTTCCTGCACCACCTGAAGCTATAACTGGAATTGTTGAAACTTCATTTATTTTTTTTATCAATTCACAACCGTAACCCGTTTGAACTCCATCATGATCCATTGAAGTTATTATCACTTCACCTGCTCCTATATTTTGAATATACTTAATCCATTCTAAAGTTTTTATATCAGTTTTTTTTGATCCGCCTTTAATATAAACATAATCTTCTCCGTTATTTTCTTTTTTTGAATCGATAGCTATACAAATATTTGCACTTCCTAAAATTTTTACCGATTTTTTAATCAAATCAGGATTTAAAACAGCTGCGGTGTTAATAAATACTTTATCTGCACCTTTATTAATTATTGTTATAATATCTTTCAACGAATTAATTCCCCCACCGACTGTAAAAGGTATATTTAAGTTTTCAGATATCTTTTCAATTAATTTGAAAAGGGGATTGCGATTTTCAAGTGATGCCGATATATCAAGAAAAACTATTTCGTCTATTCCATCTTTTTCGTATCTTTTAGATAATTCTATAGGATCTCCGACTTCTTTTATATCTTGAAATTTAATGCCTTTAACTACTTTTAAATTTTGAATATCTAAAGCCGCAATTATTCTTTTTGTTAACATTTATATCAACTCTTTTAAAGATAATTTATTTTCATAAATTGCTTTTCCAATAATAACACCATTAAATCCTGTTATTTTTAACTTTTCAATATCTTCTTTTGAAGATATTCCACCCGCATAAATAAAATCAAAATCACTATTTATTTTAGGAATATTTTCAATTCCATCTAAAGTCCCATCTTTTGAAATTTCTGTATATATAAATCTTCTCGTATATTTTGAAAAAATATTTAAAGCATTTTCAAAAGTTAAATTACTTTTTTCTTTCCACCCTTTAATAAACATTTTATTATCCTTAAAATCAAGACTTATTGTAACTTTAAAATCTTTCACAATTTCATTTAAAAAGGATTCTTCTAAAGCAGCGGAAGAAATAATTACATTGTCTATTCCCAAACTATATGCTTTTTTGATAATATTTTTAGTTCTGAAACCACCTCCAACTTGAATTTCACAATTTGAATTTGATTTTATCTTTTTCACAATATCAAGATTTTTTGGAATCCCTTCAAAAGCACCATTTAAATCAATAATATGAAGTTTTTCAGAATATTTTGAATACTCTAATGCAATTTTTAAAGGATCGCCATATTCTGTAATTTGATTTAAATCTCCTTTGTACAACCTTACACATTTACCGTTATAAATATCAATTGCAGGATATATTTTCATTTTTATAGCCTCCTAAAATTTTCTAATAATTTAATACCAAGATCAGACGATTTTTCAGGATGAAATTGCACCCCAAAACAATACTCTTTTTGAAAAGCACTTGTAAAAAGATAATTTTCTTTTTCGTTTTTATAAATTGAAGTACTTGATGTAAATTCATTTATTTTCATATAATATGAATGTACAAAATAAAAAAATGAATTTTTTGGAATATCTTTAAAAAGTGAGCAATCTTTTATTATGTTAACCTGATTCCAACCCATATGAGGAGTTTTTATATTTTTAAATTTAATGATTTTCTCTTTTATCAATGAAAAACCTACTCCAGAACTTTCTTCGCTATTTTCAGCGAAAAGTTGTAAACCAAGACAAATTCCGAGAAAAGGTTTTTTCTTTTCTATATGTTCAAAAAGATAATCTTTAACAACAGAAATATCTTTCACAGCACTTTCAAAAGAACCCACACCTGGAAATATTATTTTATCGGCTTTTTTAATATCTTCTAATTTTTTAGATATTTTACCGTTAACTATTTTATTCACATTTTTTAAATTTGCTGATTTTGATTCAAAAACGATTAAATTTTGCATCATATCATTCCTTTTGTACTGTTAACAAAATTATTTTCTTTTATACATTCTTTCAAATTAATACCTAAAGTTTTAAAACAACATTCTATAATATGATGAGCATTTTCTCCATTTATTTGTTTTATATGAATAGTTGCAGGAATATTTCTTGACAAACTGTATACAAACTCTTTTAATAAAGACTCTTCAAAACCATTTTCCGAATTTTGAATAGACAAATCTATTTTCGTATAAGTCCTTGAAATATCAATAGAATTTAGTATCAAAGCATCGTCCATTGGAAGAATAACAGATGAAAATCTTTTTATTTTTTTATTTTTAATTTTCTCTGATAAAAATTTCCCAATTATAATACCTGTATCTTCCCATAAATGATGACGTAAATCATAAGAAAAAACATTCAATTTTATTGGAAACTCCATATAAAAAAACATAGTTTTCAACATATGATCAAACACATTATCATTTGTATTTATTTCTAAATAATCACTTTCATTTATTTCAATATCGGTTTCATTAGTCTTTCTAATCATTTTCTCACCTCTAAAGATTTTGAGTGTTGAAACATTTTTTCTATTTGAGCAATTTTTATTCCTGTATTTCTATTATTCATAAATTCACCTTTTGATAAAGTGCATACAGGTATAAATTTCAAAAAATCATATACAGTTAAAGATGAAGAAAATCTTGCAGATTTTCCTGTAGGCAAAACGTGATTAGAACCTAAAAAATAATCTGCAGCAGGAACAGGAGTGTAATTACCTGTGTATATTGCTCCTGCATTTTTAATATTTTTTAATATAAAATCATTTTTTTCAGTCATTATTTGTAAGTGTTCTGGAGCAATTTCATTTACATAATTATAAGAATTTTCTATTTTTTCAATTAAGAATATTTCAATTCTATCGTTTAAGCAAAATTCTTTTAACTCTTTTGAGTCAGTTATCAAATAAGCTTTTGAATCATTTCCATGTTCAATTTGAGATAATAAATCATTATAAACATATTCTTTTTCTGCAGATTTATCAGCGACAATACAAATTTCTGAAGGTCCTGCAAGAGAATCAATTCCAACATCCCCATAAACCTGTCTTTTAGCCTCATTTACATATTTGTTTCCAGGGCCAAAAATTTTATCAACTTTTTCAATTTCTATTCCATAAGCCATTGCAGCAATAGCTTGAACACCTCCAATTTTATAGATGTTTTTTATACCAATTTTTTTCGCTATATAAACAATATAAGGCATTATTTCAATATTTGATGGTGGTGTACATAAAATAATATCATCAACTTTTGCTATTTTTGCCGGTATAGCAGTCATTATTAAAGTAGAAATTAAATTTTTTGGAATATAAATTCCTATTTTTGAAATAGGTTGTATTTTTAATGAATAATTGGAAAAATTATTAAAAAAATTTATTTCAAAAAATTTTTGTTTCTCGTGAAAATTATAAATTCTTTCAATAGCATTATCTATTTCTTGAAAAACTTTTTTATCTCCAATTTTTTCACAATCCCATTCGTCTTTTGAAAGAAAAATTGAGCCATCATAATTATCAAATTCTTTATTATATTTCGATATATTTTTATTAGCTTTTATATCGTTTAAAATGTCATCAACATAATTTCTAATATCTTTCATATGATCATCTCCATTTTTTTTATTATTTTATTTATTTCATCATGTTTCAATTTATAACTTATTTTATTTATTACTAATACAGAATTTATTTTTTCAATTTCAGCAATTTCTTTTAAATCATTTTCATAAAGTGTTTTTCCGGTATCCACTATATCTACAATAGCATCTGCGATATTCAGTTTTGCCGATAATTCGATAGTTCCATTTAACTTAAGCGTTTTAATTTTTATTCCCAAAGAATTAAAAAAATTTTCTGTAATATTTGGAAATTTAGTGGCTATTTTAAAACCTTGCATTTCTTCAGGAAAGAATTTTTTTTCTTTTTTAATAATTAAACTCATTCTACATTTTCCAAAAGGAAGTTCTAAAGGAATTAAAATATCAGAATTTTTTTCTTTTACAATGTCATTTCCGCATATTCCTATATCTATACCATTTTCAACATAAATAGGAATATCAGAAACTCTAGAATATACATACTTGAAATTGTTATCTTCGCAATATAATTTTCTATTTTCAGGTTCTTTAACAAAAATACCAATTTTTTCAAAGAAATCTTTAGATTCTTTTAAAAGTCTTCCTTTTGGAAATGCAATAGATATCTTATTTTTCATTTAAATCACTCCAAATTATTTTAGTGATATTATCAAAACTTAAATTGAATCCACAAGATTTATTTCCGTTGATAATATAGTTTCCACCGTTACCAATTATTGTTCCATCTGAAGAATAAATTTCAAAAATTAAATCAAAATAATAATCGTTATAAATAAAATTTGAAGGATCATAAATTATTCTTTTATCATTAATTTTATTTTTTATTTCTTTAAAAGGTTCATAATTCAAAACTTTACCTCTTTTTGAAAGGAGAGAAATAATATTATCTTTTGTTTTTTCATCTTTTATCAAATTTTTTAATTTGTTAGTATTTTTTTTCTGAATACATTCAATAATTTTTAATGAAAACTCATCTTTTAATAAATTTTTCCATATTAAAACAGAACTTATATCAATAAAAAAATTTATTTTAAGACTATCAAGAAGTTTGATTAAAATATTCAATATTTTTATTTCAGCATTTTCATCATTAATTATTTCAACACCAAAAATATAATCTGTCTCTAAAGAATTATTTACAGATGGGAAAATATAAAATAGTTTTTCATCATTAAAATCTTTTTGATTCTTAATTATCCAAGAAGTTATATCAGGTGTAATTAAATAAAAATCTTTTGAATTTGAGTATTTAAGACCTTTTATTAAATCATTTGAATATTTTGATATAATTTGTGGAAACAGTTCATAATGATTTTCATCATACATAATTTCTCTAAATTTTTTCGCAACACTTGAATATCTTTTTGAACAACTAAAAATATCTCTTTTCACATAAATCACCTCCAAAATTGATAAAAAAAACCGGTCATACATTAAAAAATGCATGACCGGTGATATTTTTTAATATCTATCTACACACCAAAAGATGGCGTGCAGCACTCCGGCCACGCCATGTATGATGAATATTAACATTTATTAATAAATAATTTTTAGAAAACATAATTATCACCTATACCCTTAATTTTTTTCATTATATCAAAAAATGATTAGGTTTGTCAACTAAATAATTATAAAAACTTGAAAATGATAATAAGACATTTTATGCTTTTTTAAGACCTTTTATTTCTAAATAAGACTTTTCATCGGAACTATTTGATAAATTGAATTATAATGATATATTATATTATGAATAAATAATACAATATTTTTATTTATTCATCTAAATTTTTGTAGTTTTAGTTAAAGGTTTATCTAAAGCCTAATAATAAAAAGGAGAAAAAAATGAATAAACAACTTAATGAATTTCTTAAAACTGACAGGATTTATATTGAAAAGTGTACATCAAAAAATGAAAAAGAATTTTTTATAGAATATTTTGATGATAAAATTCCAGATATGTATACACACAATTTTCTTTATTTAAAAAATAAAATAGAAGATGAAAAATTAATAGATTTAATAGAAAAAGAAATAGCAATTAGAAAAAACGAAAAAACAGATTTTTTAAGAATTGAAATAGACTTTGATTACAATACAGAAATTTTTAACAAACTCTCTATTAAACCTGATGTTTCAATAATAGATTATATGTATATTGAAACAGAAAATTTTAATGATATAAAAAATAGAAATGATGCAATAATAAAAGTTGCTCATGATGAAAAGACTATGCAAGATGGAATTGAAGTTGATATTATTGCAAATTCAAAAAATATAGGAAAAGAATTTGCTGAAAAAAGAATAAATAGAAAAGCGGAAATATATCGAGATTCTATTATAGATTTTTTTGTATGTTATAATAATAATTTGCCTGTTGGAAATTGCGAATTTATGATTAATAAAGATATCGCAAAATTAGAAGATTTTGATATAATTGAATCATATCAGAGAAAAGGATTTGGTTCTTCTGTAATAAAATATTTGCTAAAAGAAGCTTTTTCAAAAGGAGTAAAATATCTTTATTTAATAACGGAAGCTGATGATACCGCTAAAGAAATGTATAAAAAATGTGGCATGAAAAAAATTGGAGAAAAAATGGAATTGTTTTTTGATTTATAATCATATCTTGGAGGAAAAAATGTCAAAAAAAATTATTATTATTGGAGCAGGTATTGCGGGGTTAACGGCCGGAATTTTTGCTCAACAAAATGGTTTTGAAAGTATTATTTATGAGAAACACTTTTTATCTGGTGGTGAATGTACAGGTTGGAATAGAGAAGGATTTCATATTGACGGATGTATTCATTGGCTTTTAGGAACAAAAAAAGGAACAGAAATATATGATTTATGGAAAAATATAGGAGGATTGGGAGAAAATATAAAAGTTTATAATTCTGATATTATAGTTCAAGTAGAGTATCAGAATCAAGAAATAATTCTTTATAGAAATATTGAAAAATTTAAAAAAGAATTGCTTTCTATTTCTCCTGAAGATAATGAAAAAATTGATGAAATGTGTTTTTATATTAAAAGATTTTTTGGTTTTGAGCCTCCAATTGAAAAACCTTTTGATATGATGAATTTAAAAGAATTAATAAAAATGGGAATAAAAATGAAAGATATTGGTAAATTAATGAAAAAATTAAATAAAATATCTATAAAAGAATATGTAGAAGGCTTTAAAAACAGCGGAATAAAATTAGCTTTAACTTCTTTTGTACATGATTATTATAGTGCAAGTATTTTATTTTTTTCATTAGCAGCATTAATGTCTGGAAACGGAGGATTTCCAGAAAAAGGTTCGTTAGAATTTTCAAAAAGAATAGAAAAAAGATATTTAGAATTAGGAGGCAAAATTCAATTTTCTTCTGAAGGTGAAGAAATACTTATTGAAAAAAATACTGCTAAAGGCATAAGATTGAAAAATGGTGATAATGTATATGCGGATTATATAATTCCTTCATGTGATATAAATTTTCTGTTCAAGAATTTATTAAATGGAAAATATATTGATAAAAAAATACATAATATGTTTAATAATCCTGAAATATATCCAATAAATTCATGTGTTTATATTTCTTATGGAATAGAAAAAGATTTGAGTAATTTTCCCAAAAATATGGTTTTTGAAATTGAAAAAACTAGTTTTGAAAATAAAATAATTGATTCTATATCTCTCAAAAATTATTCATATGAACCAAACTTTGCTCCTTTAGGTAGTACGGTTGTTATAGTATATCTTAGCGCTAATTATGATTGGTGGAAAGAAAAAAGTAAAAATTATGAAGAATACAATTTAGAAAAGAAGAGAATTTCTGAATCAACTAAAAAGTCAATAGAAAAAAAGTTTCCCGAATTAAAAAATAAAATAAAAGTATTAGATGTTGCAACCCCTTTAACTTACGAAAGATTTTGTAATGCCTATAAAGGTTCTTGGATGTCTTTTGGGAAAACGCCAAGAGGGAAAGAATTTTATCATAATGGAAAAATTAAAGGGATAAATAATTTATTTTTAGCGGGACAGTGGCTTATATCTTCTGGCGGATTACCAGCGGCAGCTATGTCTGGAAAATGGGCTATTCAAAGAATAATCAACAACAGGCAAAGGGGCTTGTAAAAACAATAAATTAAAAAAAGATGATTAATATCACTTTTATTTATAATATTAAGAGATGCGCATCAATATCCGCTATTTCTTCAAAGCCTAATTTAAAAGCTAATTTCTTGGATGATTCTTTGTAACTCCAACATGACCAAGCAGGAATAAAATTGTTTTCTAAGCACTTTGAAATAAATTTATATGCAACTAATTTAGCAAATCCTTTTTTTTGATATTTTTCATGAGTAAAGACATCTATTTCCATTTCATTATTTCCATAGTAAATCGAATAACATGCAGAAATTATTTCATTATTAAATAATAAAGCCTTTCCAATTCCATTATTAAAAAATTTTTCTATGGATATCCAAGAATTTGCAATTCCAATATTTTTAATAATATTTTCATCAAAATCTACAATTGACTCATTTTCAACAATATTTAACTTTTCAAAATTAAATTTATTAAAGTTAAATATTGTTCTTTTTATTCTTTTTATATTATTTTTCTCAAACAACAAATCTAAAGTATTTCTCCATTCTTCATTGCAAGAAAAAATTATTATTTCATTATGATCTCCTTCTCTTTTAAAAAAATTTGTAGTTAAGTTGTATAATTCAGAATTAAAAAGCTGATTATCATAATCTCCTGCAATATAATAAAAACTGTTTAAAGGATATAAAAAAGCACTTTTTGGAGCTTCAAGATTATCCACGTAAATTTTTCCAACAGAATTTCCTTCAATAACAGAAAATATTACTCCTTTATTGTAATCAAAACTTTCAAATAATGGAATAACTTTAAAATAATTATTTTGACTAAGTAAATGCATATATTTATCTCCTTTCCATAAAGAATTTTTATTAAATATTATATCAAATTATATCTCTATTTTAAAGAAAATAAAATTTTTTTTGGTTCTATTAAAATAGTGTGACTCATAATAATTTATAGTTAGTAGTTAGTTAGTTGGTTAGGAAAAACAAAAAATGTTTATTTTATCCAATGTTTACCACTTCATTTTTATAATCATCTACTTTTAAAGCTTTTCCTTGCCAACTTACCAACTAATAATTTTAAAAATATTTACTTTAATTTTAAGGTTTTTTGAGGTATAATTGATTAGCTTAGCTAATTTTAATTTTGGAGGTATTATTATGTTTACAAATGAAAAAATCATTAAACCGGAAAGAAAATTTTTTCCAGAAGATGAAAAATTTGATACTTGGGTGATAGTTGAAAAAACTTTAAATGAGTTTTTAAATGAAAAGATTTCTTCGTTAAATGAACTTATAAGATTTATTGAAAAAATTAGTGAATACAAGTCTATTTTGTCTGAACAATTTGCAAGGAAATATATTTTGAAAACAAGATTTGCAGATAATGAAGAATATTCGAAAGATTTTAATGGTTTTTATGCAAATATTGTTTCTAAATCTTCGCCATATGATTTTAAAATAAAAGTGAAAATTTGCGAAAATGAATTTTTTAATGAGTTGCCAGATGATTTTTATGCAGTTTTTAAAAAAAGTTATAAAAATGAAATAGATTTTTTTAGAGAAGAGAATATACCTTTAATGATTGAAGAACAAAAAATTTCTAATGGATATGATAAAATAGTTTCTGGATTATCTGTTGATTATAATGAAAAAGAATATACTGTAACTCAACTTATGTCTTTTCAAAACAATTTAGATAGAAATGTAAGAGAAGAAACTTGGAAAATGGCTTCTTCTAAATATTATGATCAAAAAGATGAGTTAAATAATCTTTTTGACACCTTGAAAGAATTAAGAATAAAAATGGCTAATAATAATGGTTATGAGAATTATAGAGATTATATGCATTTAAAAAAGAAAAGATTTGATTATACTCCAGAAGATAATTTTCAATTTCATGATTCTGTTGAAAAAGTTGTAATACCATTTTTAAAAGAACAAAACGAAAAAAGAAAAAAAGATTTAAATTTAGATAATCTTAGACCTTGGGATACAACAGTATCTACAGATGGAAAAGTTTTAAAACCTTTTGATACTATAGACGAATTTATTGAAAAGTCATTAAAGGTATTAAATAAAATTAAACCTGAATTTGCTATAAATCTTGAAAAAATGAAAAATTCCGATCATCTTGATCTTGAAAATAGAAAAGGTAAAGCGCCTGGTGGCTATAATTACCCTCTTCATGAAACTGGAGCTCCTTTTATTTTTATGAATGCGGTTGGTACAAAGACAGATGTTAGAACATTACTACATGAATCAGGCCATGCAATGCACTCTTTTTCAGCAAAAAATTATATTGTAGATTATAAATCAACACCGCACGAAGTATCAGAAGTTGCTTCTATGGCTATGGAATTGTTAACTCTTGATTATTGGACAGAATTTTATCCTAATGAAGAAGATTATAAAAGCGCAAAAAAAGAGCAGCTGCTTTCTACATTAAAAATTCTTCCTTGGGTAATGATTATAGATGCGTTCCAACAGTGGATATATACAAACCCTAACCATACAGCTGAAGAAAGAGCAGAATATTTTGGCAAATTAATGGATAGGTTTAATGACGGAGTAGATTGGACAGGACTCGAAGAATTTAAAAAATATGTTTGGTTAAAACAACTTCATGTTTTTAGAGCACCTTTTTATTACATAGAATATGCAATAGCTCAATTAGGCGCTTTAGGTATTTATAAAAACTATAAAGAAGATAAAGAAAAAGCGGTAAAACTTTATGAAGAATTTTTAAAAGTTGGTTATTCAAAATCTGTTCCTGAAATTTATAAAGCTGGTGGAATAGAATTTAATTTTTCAAAAGAATATATTAGCTCCTTAGTAGAATTTATTAAAAACGAACTTATAAACTTATAAAAGCTAATAAAAAACACAGACTTTGAAGTCTGTGTTTTTTTGTGGTAAAATAATATATATAAATAAAAAATAAATTATTTTATTTAAGGAAGGAATAAATGAAAAAAAATATTTTATTATTTGTTTTTTTATTAACATTTTTAACTATTTATTCTCAAAAAATTAATATTTTATTTTTGCATTCATATAATAAAGGTTATGAATGGACTGATTCAATTGATCGAGGTTTTAGAGAGAATTTTATTTTTGATCATAATTTCGAAATTTTTACCGAATATATGGATTCAAGACGATTGATAAATCAAAATTTAGATTATTTTTCAGAATATTTAAAAATTAAATATTCTTCTATTGTTTTTGATTTGATAATAACTTCTGATGACGAGGCACTTGATTTTGTTATAGAAAATAGAAATGATTTGTTTCCTAATGACTTACTAACTATTTTTACCGGAATAAACAATTTGGCAAAATATACTTTTGAAAATCACGAATATTATAGAGGAATATTAAAAAAGATTAAATTAAAAGAAAATATTGATTTGGCATTGACATTATTTCCAAAAACTAATAAAATTTATTTTATTAGTGATAATAAAACTGATGCTGGTATAAATAATATATATTTAATAAATTATTATTCTCGATATTATGAAAATATTGATTTTGAAATATTAGATGATATTTTAATCGATGATTTAAAAGTGAATGTAAGTAATGCTGAAAATGATTCGTTGATATTTTTGTTAACTTTTTCTATGGATAAAAATTTAACTATTTATACTGCAAAACAAATTTCCGAAATAGTTGTTAATAATACGGATAATCCTATTTTTACTTTGTGGGATTTTTATTCTTTTGATGGAATATTAGGAGGTTTGATTACATCGGGTTTTGAAGAAGGAAAACTTGCTGCAAATATTGCAAAAAAATTTT
>CAYZNB010000046.1:0-19040 GCA_964478535.1 uncultured Thermotogaceae bacterium | reverse complement strand
TGATCTTGTTCGCGTTTATTTTATTCATATTTACCACTTCATTATTATAAGCATTTACAAAAACCTGTCCACCCCGTCAATCTTCGGTTGCCACCCCTCAAGAGGGGAATTACTTACAAGTGCTTGTTTTAGCGTTATTCCTGACCAACTTTCTAAAGTAATAAATCTACAAAAATTACAGAGAACCAAAAATTATTTTAATTATTTTTTATTATTAAAAATACATTTTAAGCTAATTGATTATCTTTTTATTCCAGTTTAATACGTTTTATCTAAAAAAATATGTTGAAGTTGCAAATTAATGATATAATGAATAAAAATAGTTAAACGTTAGTTAAGCTACATTTTTAATAAAAATTTCAAAAATACTTTACAGGAGGTTTCACAATGAAAAAGCTTTTATTCATCGGATTAATTTTGTCTTTTTTTATCGTTCAAGTTTTTTCCGCTTCTTACGAATTAGAAATATTTTTACTCCCAGATTCAAAATCAGTTAAAGGAATAGCCACTATAACTCTCAATAATGATGAACAACCTCATTTTGTTCTCAATCCCAACTTTGAAAAAGATGATAACCCAAAACTTCATTCTATTTTTGAAGGTAGAGGCCAGACAAAAATTGATATTTTAAATGTAACTGATATCAATGGAAATAACCTTAATTTTAAAATCACAGATTTCCCTTCAAATATATTGTATTCTAAACATTCTACAAAAGAAGGGCTTTTAATTGTAGATACAAATAAGAAAGTGATAAAAATTGAATTTGTTACTTATTTCAACAATCAACTTTCTCCAGATAACTATGCAGGAAAAGATTTGTTTGTGTGGAGATTTGGATGGTATCCTCAATTGATAGACTATAATTCCCCAAATGCTTTAACTCCACATGAATGGAAATTAATCCCTTATGCTCCTGAAGGTTGGGTTTTTGTTGGAGAAAAAAGTTTATTAGGCAGTTTTTATCAATCTAACGGATATTACGTTTCATGTCCGCTCGTTTTTGTTCATACTGACACATATAGATCTTACACACTTAACGGGAATAATATAGATACCACTATTTGGTTTAAAGATGGGCTAAACCATAGAGCTTCTTCTATGTTAACTTATACACAAAAAGCTTTAGAACTACATTCTAACAAATTTGGAGATTTAAGATATTCTCATATAAATATTCTTCATTCGCCATTTCCCGGAAATATGGGAATGGCTGCAGACGGATTATTTATACTAAGCGATGGTTTTTTCACAACTGCTGATTTAATTTTGCCCGGAGCGTTAGATCCGCTTACGTTTTATATTATTTCTCATGAAACTGCTCATTTTTGGTTTGGAATAGGAACTCCGGTAGATTTTGCAACAGATAATTTTATAAGTGAATCTTTAGCAGATTATGCAGCTCATACTTCAATGTTTGAATTATATGGAAATGACAATGTTCTAAATACAAAACTTCCGGATATTTTCGTTAGTATGCTTACACAAAATATGAACACATTCCGTATTATGGATCAATCAGCTATTTTCGATTCCTATTACAGTGGTGTTAAAGGTTCTCCTTCAGCTAATTATGATGAAGTACCTATAAATTATATATCTACTTTCCATTATAATGTCGGTAAAAGATCTGTTTTTCAACTTGCAGATTATATAGGAAAAGAAACACTAAATAATTTATTAAAAGATTTTTATTTTAACAGCAAAGGTAAAATAGTAAATGAAAATGATTTTTTTGAAATTCTAAGTCTTCATGTTGAAGAAGAAATAATTTATAACTTATTCAAAAACCCTGAACCTTTTGATGCAAATGTAAGAATATTAGATTGGAATACATTGATAGTCGAATTAAATAAAAATGTACCTGTTGTAGTCGAAATAACGACTGAAGATAAAGTTGAAAGAATGATAATAACAGAAACTACTACTTTTGACGCTGAAGGTATAATGAGTATCGTAGTTGATCCTGATATGAATTCCAAAGATGTATATAGATTTAATAATTATTTTCCTATGAGATTTGTAATTACACCATTTCAAGAATCAAAATATTCTATTTACGATGCTCTTTATGTGAATCCTCAGTTTAGTGCAGAAATTGATTTTAAAAATATAGAAAAATCAAGTATTTTTTCAGCACTTCAATTATCTCAATATCCATATTGGTCAATAGTACTTGGTAGTAATATTAGTGCAGAAAAAATTGAAGATACCAGATTTCTTTTTGGTTTCGACTACAAACCCAATCCATGGATAAACTTAAATTCAAAATGGCTTTATAAGGAATATATAAATGCTAAAATAGACCTATCTCTTCCTCAATTAGTAGATTTAGGATTTAGTTCTCCATTTTTCACATCAAAATATTACGCATCATTTTTTGGAGAATACATTGATAATTTTAACTATTCACTAGGAACATCTATAACTGCAAACGATCTTTATCAAATCGGATCATATTCTAATGTTTCTTACAATCATATAAAAGACTCAGGAAACCATATAAACACTTTAATTATTGATTCAACTTATTTATTTAATGTAAAAAGTTTTATTCAACCACATTTGAGTTTGAACATTAATTATTCTGACAAAGACTATTTCAAACCTTTAGATAAAAATATTTACGCTTCTTTTATCGAAGATGATGAAACTACAGATAAATTTTTTGATTATTTTCAAAATAAAGCAGATTTAATAGTTGGAGCAAACATAGGATTTTCAACTTCATTATTATCAAATTGGAGAATAAATGCACTTAACTTTTTATCTTTTCAAGGAATACATGTTTCTCTTGAAGCAGGCTATGATTATATAAGAGGTTCCGAATACGTAGAAAACGCAAACTTATTTAAAGGCTCACTTATTATTGCACCAAAATTTTATATAATAGGTGATATGGCGTTAAGCATTCCATTTAACATTTCTGCTTATTATTCGCCTGATGTAGATGAAATAAAATATAGTTTTGGTTATTCTTTCTCAGCAAGTTTAGGCACTTCATTATATAATCAAATAAAGTAAAAATAAATCCCCTCTCTATAAAAAGAGAGGGGATAATTAATTTAAAACAAATGATAAACCTCAAATACAGAAACCATTATTAAAGAAGTTATCGCCATTATCTTTATTAAAATATCTAATGAAGGTCCTACAGTATCTTTTAACGGATCTCCGACAGTATCTCCAACAACCGCAGACTTATGAGACTCTGTACCTTTTCCTTCTCCTTTAATATTTCCTGCTTCAATATATTTTTTTGCATTATCCCAACTTCCGCCAGAATTTGCACAAAACAGAGCTAACATAACACCACTTAACGTTGTTCCTATTAATAAACCGCCTACAAAATTACTTCCAA
The DNA here is from genome assembly GCA_964478535.1 of uncultured Thermotogaceae bacterium. Classification (GTDB taxonomy): domain Bacteria; phylum Thermotogota; class Thermotogae; order Petrotogales; family Petrotogaceae; genus CAYZNB01. The sequence continues at coordinate 15,679 of CAYZNB010000046.1, read as the reverse complement.
AAATAAAACCGGATAAAATAGGCGTAGCAACAGCAATTAAAGCAGGTATTTTCATTTCTTTTAAAGAACCTTCACTACTTATTTTTATGCATTGTTCATAATCAGGTTTAGCTTTGCCTTCCATCAATCCTGGAATTTCTCTGAATTGTCTTCTAACTTCTTCAACCATTTTATTAGCAGCATTAACAACCGCATTTATAAGAAACGCACTGAAAAAAAACGGTAAAGCTGCTCCAAATATAGCTCCTGCAATAGTTCTTGAATCAAGCATATTTAAAATCAAAAAATCTTTTAACCCTCCAACACCCGCATCAGCAGGTCCGGCTTGTGCATAAATAAACGATGCAAAAAGTGATAAAGCCGCAAGTCCAGCAGAACCTATTGCAAAACCTTTACCAATAGCCGCAGTAGTATTCCCTACAGAATCAAGTCTATCTGTAATTTGTCTCACTTCTTTTGGCAAATGTGCCATTTCACTAATTCCGCCTGCATTATCTGCAATAGGCCCATAAGTATCTACAGATACAGTTGCAGCTACGAAAGATAACATTCCAAGTGCCGCCATAGCAACACCATATAATCCCGCAATTTCAAAAGAAACCATTATAGCCATCATTAAAACAACTACAGGTAAAAATACACTTTTCATTCCTAAGGAAAGTCCTTTTGAAATAATAATTGCAGGACCGCCTTTTGCAAAGTTAGCAAGCTCTTTAGTTGGTTTATAATGATCACTCGTATAATATTCTGCTAATAACCCTATAGCTATCCCTGAAAATATACCTATAACAGCTGAAAGCCAAGGAGAAAAGGCTCCAAGTCTAAAACCAATCGCTGTAAATTCTTCTGAAGTTATTCCTCTTAAATAGAAAATCGTCATCAAAAAAGTTAAACAAAGCGTCAAACCCGCAGAAGTTGTTAGAGAGACATTCAGTTCTTTATGCGGATTATCTGAAGATTTTTTAAATATAACATAAACAATTCCAGCCATAGACGCTATTAATCCTAGTACCGAAAAAATAACAGGATAAATTGTAAGTTTATAGACAGAATCAAAATGTAGCACACCATTTCCCAAAATAAAATAAGTGTATAATATTAAAACAACCGCAGAAATTATTGCCCCCATATAACTTTCTAGTAAATCTGCTCCAAGACCCGCTACATCTCCTACATTATCTCCTACATTATCAGCTATAGTTGCAGGATTTCTTTCATCATCTTCGGGAAGAGCAAGTTCTGTTTTACCAACTAAATCCGCTCCCATATCTGCCGCTTTAGTATAAATTCCCCCACCAACTCTATCAAACATAGCAATAATAGAACAACCTAAAGCATACCCTGAAACAGTCATCGTAAAAGGAATATAATTAATATTCAACCAGTTAATTTTTATAAAAACATTTTCAATATCTAACTGCCCAAAAAATTTACCAAAAACTATATAAACAATTATTATTCCAAATAATGCAAAACCTGCTACAGAAAGACCCATGACACTTCCCCCTGTAAAAGCTGTTTTAAGAGTATCGCCTATATTTTTCTTAGTTAAAGCAGTATTAGAAACACGAACATTTGCATAAGTAGCTATCTTCATGCCCACAAAACCTGCTGTAGCACTCATAAGAGCCCCAAAAACAAAAGAAACACCAACATACCACTCAATTAATATTCCTAAACCAATCCCAATAAAAATAACATACTTAAAAATAGCCTGATATTCATGTTTTATGAAAGCATTTGCACCTACACGAATAGCGGAAGCTATTTCTTTCATTTTTTCGTTACCTTCTTCATAAGAAAGAACTTTTTTAAAATTATACCCTGCAAATAACAGTGCACTAATCGGCACTATTAATAAAATTAAAAAACCACCCATATGTTCACCTCCTGTTTAAAATCTACTTTATATCAATTTTACCATATTTTTTTATTTTTTTTATATAAAAAATTGAGAATAATTAAATCTTTAAATGCTACCACTCATATCTGATCACTTTACTATTGATTTAGGTTATCACTTTTCTATTTTTACTTTCTATTTTCCCATTTTGAAAAAATCTATTTTCATAGTATAATTTTGATAATTTGAATTAATTGCAAATTTTCAGGAGGTTTTTTTATGAAATTTATAGATTTAAGAAGTGACACTGTAACCATACCTACAGAAGAGATGAAAAAAGTTATGTTCAATGCTGAAGTAGGAGACGATGTTTATGATGATGACCCTACAATAAGAGCTCTTGAATTAAAAGCGGCAGAATTATTAAATAAAGAAGATGCTTTGTTCGTTCCTTCAGGAACATTTGGAAATCAACTCGCATTATTCACGCATTGTAAAAGAGGTCAAGAAGTAATTTTAGGAGATGATTGTCATATTGTAGTTCACGAAACAGGAGCATCTTCAATTATTGCAGGTGTTCAATTAAGAACTATAAACTCTATAAAAGGCGAACTCAATCCTTCAGAGATAGAAAATAAAATTAGAAAAGAAATTGACATTCATTTTCCTGAAACAGGTTTAATATGTCTTGAAAATGCTCATTCAAATGGAAGAGTTATAAAATTGCAAAATATGAAAGAAATTTATGATATTGCAAGTAAATACAATATTCCAATTCATCTTGATGGTGCGAGAATATTTAATGCAGCGGCTCATTTGAATGTTGAAGCAAAAGAAATTTCTAAATATGCTGATTCTATAAGTTTCTGTTTGTCAAAAGGACTTTGCGCTCCTGTTGGTTCTGTTTTAGTTGGAAAAAAAGAATTTATTAAAAAGGCTAAGAAAAACAGAAAAATAATGGGTGGAGCATTAAGACAAGCAGGTTTTTTAGCAGCTGCGGGAATTTATGCTTTAGATAATATGATTGATAGAATGAATGAAGATCATAAAAATGCTCAATATTTAGCTGATGAGCTTGAAAAAATCGAATGCATAAAAGTAAACAAAGAAGATTTGCATATTAATTTAGTATTTTTTAAAATCAATAAAAATATTTCACCTGATTTTTTTGTTGACTCATTTTTAAAAGAAGGAATTAAAGTAAATCCACCTGAAAATAACGAATATAGACTTGTAACACATTACTGGGTTTCTAAAAAAAACATAGACAAAGTTGTTACTTGTTTAAAAAAAATAATCTCTTCATTATAAAAACAACGCCTCTTTTAAAGAGGCGTTGTTTTTATAATTTGTCTTGCATTTTCTTCATCTTTTTTCATAGCATTTATAAGATCTTGTTCGCTTGAAAATCTTATTTCGGGTCTTAAAAATTTTAAAATTTCTATTTTTATATATTTTTCATATAAATTTTCATTAAAATCTAAAAAATAAACTTCAACTTTAGGTGCTTTTTTATCTTCGTAATAAGTTGGTCTAACTCCTACATTCATAAGTCCCCATATTGTTTTACCTTTATATGCCATTTTAACTAAATAAACTCCATACTTAGGGTAAATAACTTCTTCTTTAAATGAAATGTTTATATTTGCAGTAGGAAAACCCAAATCTGCACCCACTTTTCTATCTTTGTACACAGGGCCTTCTAAAGTCCAATTTTTTTCAAGAAAATTATTAGCAGTTTCAAGCTCTCCATTTTTTAACAGATACCTTATTGAAGAAGAACTTACTCTTGATTCTTTTTCTTTTAAATCATGAAGAACATTTAAATGAAATCCTAACTTTTGGGATTCAAAATTGAGAAAAATAACATCTCCTTTAGCTCCTCTGCCCAGTCTGAAATCTTCTCCACAAGTTAATGATTTCATACCTTTTTTTAAAAGCATTTTTATATATTCTTCTCTATCTATACCCCAAACATTTTCCATTTCAATTATTTCAACATTAAAACCCATTTTTTCTATCATTTCTTTTCTTACCCACGAAGGATATATTAACCCGTCAAAGCTGTTAAAATATCTTTTAATTGGATATTTTAACAGTATTGCTAAAGGGTTCAATTTCATTTCTTTCGCTATTTTTTTTGTACGACTTAAAATATATTTATGTCCTTTATGTATCCCATCAAAAGTCCCTATAGTAACAGAATATTCCAACTCGGTCACCTCAAAATTTTACTTATTTTTACTATTCTATCGTTTCTTTCTTCATTTTTTTGTATAGTATCAACAAATATTGAATTTTTTTCTGCTTTTCCAACACCTATAAAATCATTATTTTCGTCAAATATTTTCACTTTTGAATCTTTATTAAAATTATCATATTCTATTAAATCATTTTTGTAAATTTGAATTCCATTTTTTACTTTTTCACCATTTTTCACTTTAATTCTTGGAAAGTTAAGTACTCTTTCTATTGGTAATATACTATCTTCATTTATATTTTCTTCATTTACAGAGTTTGATATATCAAAAAAACCGCATTTGGTTCTTTCAAGTTCCATTGTAACTGCTCCACAACCTAATTTATACCCTAAATCCATAACAAGAGATCTTATATAAGTTCCTGAAGAAACTTCTACTTCAAATTCAAAAAAAATACCTTCTTGTTTAAATTTTTCTATAGAAATTATTTCCACTTTTTTTGGTGGCAAATTTATTATTTCTCCTTTTCTTGCGTATTCATAAAGCTTTTTCCCTTTATATTTTTTAGCAGAATAAGCCGGTGGCGTTTGCATATATTCTCCTAAAAAACTTTTCAAAATATCAAACACTTTTTCTTTTTGATCAGGTAAAACTTCGTTTTTTTCTTGAATTATTCCTGTAACATCAAAAGTATCAGTAATTTCACCTAATTTTGCTTTTACATGGTATTTTTTAGAATCGCTGGAAAGATATTCAAGGAATCTTGTGCCTTTATTTACTGCCATAACAAGAACTCCCGTTGCAAACGGATCGAGTGTTCCTGAATGCCCAACTTTTTTAGTAGAAAAAATTTTTCTTACAAAATCTACTTCATCATGAGATGTAACACCTTTTTTTTTATTTAAATTTATAAAACCGTCAATCATTTTTATTATCTTCCTCTTCTTTTTTCGATTCTTCTGAAGGAATATTCAAGTCAGCTAAAATTTGATTTACTCTTAAACTCGCTTTCATACCTTCATCTTTATGAAAACGAACCTCAGGAACTTTAAAAGTATTTATATTTCTTGCAAGTTCCGTTCTTATAAAACCTTTTACTTTATTAAGCTCTTTAATAATTTTCTCTATATTATCATCAAATGACGACACATACAAATCAACATAAGATCTGTCTTTTGCAAGTTTTGCATAATTAACCGATAAAATTTTGTTTTGAAAAAACTCATTTCTTAATTTTGAAAAACTACTTTGAACAACTTTAATTATTTCACTTTCAATCATATTTCTTTTAAAATTTGACATATTATTCTTCCTCCATATCTTCAACGATATTATTTATGTTTAAGAAATCTTCCGACTCTGAAATTACAATTTTCAATTTTTCAAAATAACTTAAATATTTTTTAGGTGTAAGTCCCACACTATTCCATATATCTTCGTTTGGAACAGGTATTGAAAAACTCCCTGAAAACCCATAAAATATAATATTTATAGTTAAATTTGATATATACACTATATTTGTTAACATTCTGGTATTCTCATTTTTATTTTTTTGCGGAGAATTATGAAAATTTGCTGAATCAATTACAACATCAGATAAATTCCAACTTTCAAAAAGTATTTTGCCTATTTGCTGGTGAGAATATGTTTCTAATAATTCCTCTGCTTCTTCAAATGAAATCTTTTTATGTCTTGATACTTTTATTATCATTTCAAAAATATCGGGCATTATTATTGACATAGCAATTTTACCCATATCATGTAACATACCACATAAAAATGCTTCTTCTCTTTCGGGATAATTTAAATGTTTCGAAAGTAACTCAGAAGCTATTGCTGTTCCCATAAGATGTTTCCAGAATTTTTCTGTATTAAAAAACTCATATTCTTTTCTAAAATAGCTTTTTACCGTAAAAATACTCAATGCTAAATTTCTAACTGTCTTAAAACCTAATATGTTAATAGCTTGAGTTAATTTAGTTACTCTCCTTGGAAGAGCATAATATGCAGAATTTGACATTTTTAATATTTTTGCACTTAAAGGAGGTGATTTTATCACCGCATTATTCAAATCTTTTGTATTTGATTCAGGATCTGAAGCAACAGCAATAATGTTTTGAACTAAAAAGTCAGGCGTTGGTAATTCTTGTATTTTTTTTGATATATCCTTTAAAGATGTCTGAGTAGTCATTACACCATCTCCTTAGGAAGAGTTAATGTAAAAGTGCTTCCTTCACCTAAAACACTTTCCACATTAATACTACCCCCATGTAAATCTACTAATTCTTTTACTATTGCAAGACCTATACCTGTCCCTTGAACATTATAAGTTAGGGAAGAATCGGCTCTATAAAATTTTTCAAAAATTTTATCTAGATGTTCTTCGGCTATTCCTAATCCGTTGTCCTCAATTTTTATAATACATTCTTTAAGAGTCGTTCTAATTAGTATTTTGATAACTTTTTTATCTTTAGATTCATCATGATATTTCACAGCATTTTGAATTAAGTTTAATAAAACTTGTTTTATTCTTGTTTTATCTATATCTAAAATTATTGAATCTTCTTCCAATTCAACTGATACCTCTATAGATTTAGACTCTATAGAATCATTCAAAGCCTTTATTACTGAATTCATCAATTCAATCATATCAGTTTTAGTTCTGTCTATAGTAAGGGTGTGAGTTTCAAGCTTAGAATAATCAAGCAGATTATTTAAGAGCGCTTCCAAATGTTCAGACTCATTATGAATAGTTGTTAAAAATTCTTCAAGCATTTCTTTGTCAATCATTTCTAAAGAGCTTATAAGAGTTTCTGAATAAACTTTTATAGAAGACAAGGGCGTTCTCAATTCATGTGACATAGTAGATAAAAATTCATTTTTCATTTTTTCTATTTTTTTCATTTTTTCAAGTTCTTTTGTTCCTGAAATATCTCTAATATTCACTAAAACATAATATTCTTTTTCAAAAATTATGTTTATTAAATCAAAAGAATAACTTTTATCTTCATACTCATATTCAAAAGATTTATTCTGTTTTTCCGCAATGGAAGATATAACATATCCATCAATTATTTTTCTAAATTTCTCATTATTTGTTACGTTTCTAAAATTGTTATTCATAAATTGAATTATTAAATTTTCATTATAAACTGCCACTGAATCAAAAGTAGAATTTAATATATTATCTAAAAAATTTTTATTTTTTTCAATCAAAATATTTTTATCCAAAATTTCTTCATAAAGTTTCAAAGTTTCAAATAAATTACCCATAAGAAAAGATGTTGTTCTCAAAATCATCATAAATCTATTAGAAAAATTTTGCTCTTTTGTGAAAATAGCGTAAACAAAATTGACGTTTGTTGCTTGGGCAATAGGTATAATAATATAAGACCCTTCATCTTCTGGAAAAATTGAAATATCCGTTTTAGAATAAGACCACCTTACAAGTTCAGATAACTCATCAGAAAAATTCCTTTCGAAAATCTCTTCATAATTTTCACTATTTTTTATAAAAAAATATTCTTCTTCAATTTCAACCATATCTTTTACGATATCCGATAAAGCTTTATAAGAAGTATTTAAACTATCGACTTTACTTAATTCCATAATTATATTAGAAATTTTTGCCAACATTAAAATATCTGATTTAACTTTGGAAGACATATTTTACACCAACCTTAAAGCTTTATTTTTTAGCAAATAAAAATAAATATTAAAGAAGCACGTTTATTTTCTAACTTTTACTGAGCATTTCTCTAACTAATTTATTCATTTAAAATTATAGCATAAATATATATATATTTACAATAAATATACTTAAATAGTTATTAAAATATAAAATTTTATGTTAAAATAATTAACAATACCTGAAAATTTTTAAAATAATCAGAAAGGAGTGATTAACATGAAAATGACTATGGCTGTAGACATTAAAAGCTTAATCGACAAAGGTCAATTGAAATTGTTGAAACAATTAATTTCAGATCAAAAACCTGCAAAAATTGTTGAAATGATCGAAGAATTACCTGCAGAAGAAAAAATAGTAGTATTTCGGCTTTTACACAAAGATCAAGCTGCTAATGTTTTTACCGAATTAGAATCAGATGAAAGAATGAAGTTGCTTTCTCTCTTCAAGGAAGAACGCTTAAAAGAACTTATCGAAACTATGGATCCGGACGACAGAATCGAGGTATTTGAAGAACTGCCGGCAAATGTAGTTAGAAGACTTTTAGCATATCTCTCCCCTGAAGAGAGAAAGCAAACACTAACTCTTTTAAACTATCCTGAAGATTCTGCGGGAAGAATTATGACCCCTTATTATCTAGATATAACCGATCATTTTACTGCGGATCAAGCTATTGATTACGTTAGAAAAGAAGGAAGCGAAAAAGAAACCGTTTATACTCTTTTTGTAATTGATGATGACAGAAATTTAACAGGAGTAGTAGATTTAAAAGATATATTATTTGCTTCAAATGATAAAAAAATATCTGATTTAATGACAAAAGAGCCTATTTCGGCAGATGTTTATACCTTGCAAGAAGAAGTAGCTCAAATAATGAGGGATTATGATTTATTAGCTTTACCTATAGTAGATTCGGAAAGAAGACTCGTTGGAATAATAACAATTGATGATATTGTAGATTTTATGGAAGAATCTGCTACAGAAGACATTCAAAAAATGGCTGCTATTGGAGCTACAGAAACCTCATATTTTCACACTTCAATTTTCAAACTTGTAAAAAGCAGAGTTTCATGGCTTTCTGTATTACTAATATTAGGAAGTCTTGCGGCGTTTATAATTGACGGTTATTCAGAAATACTTCAAAAAGTGACTATACTTGCTGCTTTCATCCCAGCAATAACCGATATGGGAGGAAATGCAGGAGGACAAATATCAGCAATGATAATACGTTCTATGGCTATTGGTGAAATCGATAAAACTCAACTGAAAAAAGTTCTTATAAAAGAAATAGTAGTAGGGGCCATTTTAGGAGTTGTTTTATCTCTAGTTATGGCCGTAAGAGCTATCTTCAACACAACTGATGCAAGAGTTATTTTGAGTCTTGGCGCATCTATAATGGTCGTAGTAATGGTTTCTAATTTACTTGGAACCATTCTTCCTTTTGTAGCTAAAAAATTTAAACTTGACCCCGCTGTAATATCAGGTCCTCTTTTGACAAGTATAATGGATATTATAAGTATGGCGATATATTTTTCAGTCGCAGTACTTTTTCTTAAAGATTATTTATAACAACAAAATTTTAGGAGGTTATAATGTTACCCAAAACTGCTGTTTATCCTGGAAGTTTTGATCCGATTACGTATGGTCATATAAACATTGTTGAAAGAGCTAGAAAAAGATTTGAAAAACTTTATGTTTTAGTTACAAATAATTCTCAAAAAAAATATCTTTTTTCTTTAGAGGAAAGAATTGAATTAACAAAAACATGTTTAAAAAAATACGATAATGTTGAAGTTATTTCTTATGAAGGACTTGTTGTAGATTATGCAAAAGCGGAAAACATATACACAGTAGTAAGAGGTTTAAGAGCGGTAAGTGATTTTGAATATGAATTTCAGATGGCTAGTGCCAATAGAGCTCTTTTCCCTGAACTCGAAATTATGTTTTTAATGACCGATACCGCGTATTCTTTTATCTCTTCTTCTGTAGTTAGAGAAGTTGCTAAATATGGCGGAAAAATAAATTGTTGGGTTCCGAAAAGTGTAGAAGAAAAATTGATTTCTAAGTTTAAAGATATTTAATAATTTTTGTAGAAAATGAAATATTTTTATGTTAAAATATCATGATATTTTTGTTTTGAATTAAAATCGAAATTTTTATAACTAAAATTATAAAAAACATATTTTATGAGGAGGGACTTTTTAATGGCTATTACTGCTGAATTAGTAAAAAAACTTAGAGATATGACAGGGGCTGGAATGCTTGATTGTAAAAATGCTTTAGTTGAAAATAATGGTGATATTGAAGCTTCTGTTGAATATTTAAGAAAAAAAGGTATTGCAAAAGCTGCAAAAAAAGCTGATAGAGAAACAAAAGAAGGTATTGTTTACTCTTATATTCATCACAATGAAAAAGTAGGTGTTTTACTTCTTTTAGGTTGTGAAACAGATTTTGTTGCTAAAACTGAAGATTTTCACAAATTAGCAAAAGATATAGCTTTACAAATTGCTTCAATGAACCCAAAATTTATTTCAAGAGAAAAAGTACCTGCTGAATTAATTGAAAAAGAAAAAGAAATTTTCGCAGAAGAAATGAGAGCTTCTGGAAAACCTGATCATGTTATAGAAAAAATAGTTTCTAATAAAATTGAAAGTTTCTATAAAGACAATTGCTTATTAGAGCAAGAATTTGCTTTAGGTGATGGCGAAACTATTCAAGAAATGATAACTGCAGCAGTTGCAAAAATTGGTGAAAATATTGCTGTTGAAAAATTTGAAAGATATGCAATAGGGCAATAACTTTTATATAAGGGCGAGGTATTTTTATCCGCCCTTTTATTTTACAAATTTTTTATTCCGGAGGATGTTAAAATGTATAGAAGAGTTTTATTGAAATTAAGTGGAGAAGTTCTTTCAGGAGAAGGCAACAAAGGATTTTCAGAAGAATCTATTAAATATTTATCTCAAGAAATAAAGAAATTGTCTGACCACGGAATGAATATAGGACTTGTAATAGGAGCTGGAAATTTATTCAGGGGAAAAGAGTTAAAAGATGTTACTAACACTATTGCAGATAATATCGGAATGATGGGAACAGTTATTAATGCTTTATATTTAAAAGACTATTTTGAAAAAATGGGAATTAAGACCGTTGTTGTATCACAAATAGTTCATCTCCCTTCTGTAAGAACCATTCATTATGATGACATAGAATTATATTTTAATTCTGGGTACGTAGTTATATTTGCCGGAGGAACTTCTAACCCTTTCTTTACAACCGATACTGCAGCTGCATTGAGAGCCATTGAAATGAAAGCTGAAATCCTTATTAAAGCTACCAAAGTCGATGGTATTTTTGATAAAGACCCTAAAAAGTTTACAGATGCTGTGAAATATGATACAATTACATATGATAAAGCAATATCAAAAAATTTAAAAGTGATGGATACTGAAGCCTTTGCAATTTGTTTAAGATATAATATGCCAATAGTTGTATTAGATTTTTTCAAAAAAGGAAATTTATTAAATGCTTTGTTAAACAAAAATGTAGGAACAAAAGTAATCCCTTAAACTTATTTTTAAATTAAAATTATAGAATAGATTTGGAAAGTAGAAAGTTGGAAAGGAAAAGCGTTAAAAACATATAATGAGGTAGTAAATATTGATAAAATAAATCGCTCACAAGATCGAATTTTCTAAAAAACAAATTTCACTCTTGTCAAAAAATGCTAAAAATAGCAAACTCGCTACGCTCAAACATGCTATTTTCTGACGCATTTTTTGATTCGCTCAATTGTTTTTTATACGAAAATTCTCAATTGTTCGCTACTTTATTTCATCAATATTTGATGTCAAAGCATTTTAATTAAAAAACTGTGTCACTTGCCACTTTTAACTTTTCACTATTTAAATGCTTAACCATTTAAACAATTAAACGTTTTTTGTTTTTCCTTATCAACTATAAATTTAAATTATTTTTGCCATACTATTTTACAGAGAACCATAATTAATATTCCCTTAAATATTCAAGGGATTTTGTTTATATATAAAAAACGGGTGTAATATAGATGGGCGTATTATCAGATTAGAACGCAAAATATGGAGGTGTTTGAAAGTGGTAGTATATTACGATGAAATAGTTGAAATTCATGCAAGAGAAGTTTTAGACTCAAGAGGTAACCCAACAATCGAAGCAGAAGTAGCTACTATGAGTGGTGCAGTAGGTACAGCAATAGTTCCATCAGGAGCTTCTACTGGGAAATTCGAAGCTTTAGAATTAAGAGACGGGGATAAAACAAGATATTTAGGAAAAGGAACAACAAAAGCTGTTAAAAATGTAAATGAAAAAATAGCGGAAGAATTATTAGGACTTAACATTTTTGATCAAGCATTAATTGACCAAACAATGCTTGAATTAGATGGTACTCCTAATAAAGAAAAACTTGGAGCAAACGCTATACTTGCAGTTTCTATGGCTTGTGCAAGAGCTGCAGCTGAATCAGCAGGACTTCCACTGTACAAATATTTAGGTGGTCCAAATGCAAAAATGTTACCTGTACCTTTAATGAACATTGTTAATGGTGGAGAACACGCAGATAATAATCTTGATATTCAAGAATTCATGATAATGCCTGCAGGAATCCCTACATTTAAAGAAGCTTTAAGAGCAGGAGCAGAAATTTTCCATAACTTAAAAAAACTATTAAGCAAAGAAGGTCACATGACTTCAGTTGGAGATGAAGGCGGATTTGCACCTAATTTCAACTCTAATGAAGAAGCTTTAGTTTTCATAGTTAAAGCAATTGAAAATGCAGGCTACAAACCAGGAGAAGAAATATTTATAGCTCTTGATTGTGCGGCATCTGAATATTATAACGAAGAAACAAAAAAATACAGTATTGACGGGAAAGAATTATCTTCAGAAGAATTAGCAGATTATTATGCAAACCTTGTTGAAAAATATCCTATAAAATCAGTTGAAGATCCTTTTGATCAAGATGATTGGGACGCATACGTTAATTTCACTAAAAAAGTGAAACATAAATCGCAAGTTGTTGGTGATGATCTTTATGTTACTAACGTTATAAGACTTCAAAAAGGTATAGACCTTAATGCGTCAAATTCTATTTTAATAAAATTAAATCAAATAGGTTCTGTTACTGAAACACTTGACTCAATAGAATTAGCTATGAAAAATAACATGACAAACATTATATCTCACAGATCTGGCGAATCAGAAGATACATTTATAGCAGATCTTGCAGTTGCAACAAACGCTGGATTTATAAAAACAGGATCATTATCAAGAACAGATAGAATAGCTAAATATAATAGACTTCTCAGAATTGAAGAAGAATTAGGTTCAGTAGCTGTTTACAAAGGATTAAAATCATTTTACGCTACAAAATAATTAATTAACGGGATGTTTTCAACATCCCGTTTTTTATTTTATAAAAGTTAAAAATCTTTCATTTAAAGCATTATCATAAACTATTCGCGAATAAACATTTCCAGAAGACCTTAAAGTAAAATATAAATTGCTATAATGAGTTTCATATAAACCAAAACACATCTTTTGCCCCTCAACCCATTCAAAATTATCCATTAATGACCAGTGCATATAACCAGCAACATTTATACCTTCTTTCATCGCTTCATAAACTTTATTAATAGTTTTTATAATATACAAATTTCTTGTACGATCTTCTTTATCCGCAATTCCATTTTCTGTTATTATTAAAGGTCTATCATATCGCTTAAATCTTTTTAAAACATCATAAATTCCCTCCGGATAAAAATACCACCCTATATCTGTTTTCTGCTCATTTTTTTCATCATTAAAAATATAATTACCTTTAGAGTAACTTATATACCTCTTAGTATAATAATTTATTCCTATAAAATCAAAATCACTTGAAAAATCTGCTTGTTCATTTTTTCCAAAAGGTTTTTCATATCTATTATTTATAATTGAATCAATAAAAGCGTGATCAAAATATTTTTCAACTTTTTTCTTAGTAAAATTATCAAAAATAGATAATTTTCTATTCGGAATATAAACCGCTGTATGTTTAGCAATAGAAACTTTTGCCCCATTATTATAAGTTTTAATAATATTATAAGCCTTATCATACGCACGTAATAAATTTCTTGCAACGATCATAGACTTTTCCATATTTTTTTCGCCAGGTGGCCATTCGCCAGTAATATATGACTGATACACATAAACCATAGGTTCATTTATAACAATATAAAACTGAACTAAATCTCCCACAATTTGTAAAAATTTTTCTATAAAATCAAGAAAATATTTTATGTTTTCTTCTTTTTCAAAACCACCTTTCTGAGCAAACCATAAAGGAAGAGAAAAATGAAATAAAGTAACCATCGGGTCAATATTATTTTTAACAAGACCCTTTATTAAAATCAAATAATTATTCAATACATCTTCATCAAACTTATCTTCAGAAGGTTGAATTTTTGCCCATTCAATAGAAAATCTATAACTGTTTAAATTTAAATTTTTTACTAAGTCTATATCTCTTGAAAAATTCTGTTCAGAATTACACCCAGGATGAGAAGAAGACTCATCTTTTATTTTCCCTTTTAATTCCCATGCATACCAATCACTATTAAAATTATGACCTTCTATTTGATGCGAAGCAGTAGCAGCTCCCCACATAAAACCTTGAGGAAAAACGTAATCTTTCATAATTTTACCCCCACTATAATATTCCAAAACATTTTATAATAATTCTTTTATTTCTTTGTCCATCAAATTCTGCATAAAAAATTTCTTGCCATGGACCTAAATCTAATTTACCTTGTGTAACTGGAATTATTACCTGATGATGCATAATAAGATTTCTTAAATGAGCCGCTCCATTATCTTCTCCCGTTCTGTGATGAAAATAATTATTATTATAAGGAGCTAATTCTTCAAGCCATTGATCAATATCTTTTAAAAGGCCTTGTTCATCGTCATTAATATAAACAGCTGCTGTCAAATGCATTGCAGAAACTAAGACATATCCATCTTTAATTTCACTTTCATATAAAAACTCTTTAACATCTTCAGTAATCCTTATAAAATCGATTCTTTTTTTTGTATTTACCCACAAATACTTAGTTGTAGATTTAACATTTTGTCCAGAATATGAAAAATCCATAAAAATCACCTCTTTTTAATTAATTATAACAAAAAACGAAAAAAAATCATAAAAAACTAAAAACTTCCAAATAAATATCTTTTATTTGGAAGTTTCTCATAAAACTTACTTTTTATTTAATTGTATTTTTATTAAAAATTATAACCAATTGTAGTACCTATTGCATTTATAAAAGGATAAATAAGTAAAATATGGCCGCCCTCCATTCCCAAACCAGATGAAAGCGTAGCAAATCCAAATGCTCCCAAAGCACCTAATGAAGATCCTATAATTGATCCCCAAAAATTTCCATCTTTTCCTCTAATTTTTCCATAAGTATTCAAAGCAGCAACAGATCCTACAGGCGGCCCCGCCATAATAATCAAAGCAACTTGATCTAATGATCCACCTAAAGAACTTAACTGCACTCCCCCATAAAAACCCAAAAAGCCACCTAATGTACTAACGAGAAGATCGTCAATAGGCATTAGTTTTTTTGAAACACTCTCTGTTTTTTCAAAAGATTTAAACAAAGAAAACGAACTTTCAAAATGACTTGAGAAAACTGATGAAACACTAAAAAAACATAACAATACAACAAAAAATTTTTTCATTTATTCCTCCTATAAATATAAAGTTTTTGATTCTATTTATTTTTTATGGGTTTAATTCTGGATGCAAAGAGCAGCATCAGTAGCAAGTTGGTGCAAGGAAAAACATTTTTACATTTATCTACATTTACCGTTTTTTTGATTTTAATGTAGTGTAACAGCCACGCTGAACTGTGCACGGCGTTACAG
>CAYZNB010000045.1:0-19588 GCA_964478535.1 uncultured Thermotogaceae bacterium | reverse complement strand
AAGATCAAATTTTCTAAAAAACAAATTTCGCTCGGTCAAAAAATTGCGGAAAATAGCAAACTCGCTACGCTCAAACATGCTATTTTCTTACGCATTTTTTGATTCGCTCAATTGTTTTTTTGACGAAAATTCTCAATTGCTCGCTACTTTATTTCATCCATATTTACCTTCAAAGCATTATAATAAAAAACTGT
Organism: uncultured Thermotogaceae bacterium; assembly: GCA_964478535.1. Classification (GTDB taxonomy): domain Bacteria; phylum Thermotogota; class Thermotogae; order Petrotogales; family Petrotogaceae; genus CAYZNB01. The sequence goes on along the minus strand of CAYZNB010000045.1, from coordinate 19,394 downwards.
CTAAAAGATCGCTAATTAAACAATTAAACACTTAAACACTTAAACACTTAAACATTTTTGCCATACTATTTTACAGAGAACCGGATTTTTTTTATATGTATTCTTTCAATTCTTCTAAACAAGAAATTGCTGAAACATTTTCTGGCACTTTTTCATTATTTCTATTAAACCATATACATTGAAATCCTGCATTAATACTCCCAACAACATCTGTTGCATATTCATCACCCACATAAAGAATTTGATTATTATCAAAACCTGATTTTTTTGCCGCATAATCAAATATTTCCTTATTAGGTTTAACAATACCTACTTCATCAGAAGCTACTAAAAGTTCCACATAATCATAAATACCTGAATTTTTCATCTTTTTAATTTGAGTATTATAAAAACCATTAGTTAAAATTCCCAAATAATACTTCTCTTTCACATATAATAAAATATCTAATGCACTTTCTATTAAAATATTTTCTTCAGCTAAAATATCAAGATATATTTCATTCATTTCATCATAATTTCTTACATCTATTTTCAGTTCCTCAAAAGTTTTTAAAAACCTCTCTGTTTTTAATTTTTCAACATCAATATTTCCTTTTTTATATTCTTCCCAAAAAATATTATTATATTTTTCATAAGTTCTTATAAAAAGCTCTTTTTTGCTTTCTTCAAAATATCCTTTTAATTCTTTATTATAAAGTTTTTCGAGAGCTGAAATAGAATTTCGACTAAAATTCCATAAAGTATTATCCAAATCAAAAAAAACTGCTTTTAAATCTTTTAACATTTAAAACCTCCTCATTTTTTTTAAATTTCTTTTATAAAAAACTGTAATCAATCACATTAAAAGTTTTTAACTTTTTATTTTTAGTAGCTTTCCATTCAGCTGTTACATCAAAAGCAAATTCGGGTGCAAGTCTTCCATTTAAAACCCAATATCTAGACTCAACATTATTAGTAATTCCTGCTGTTGCAGTAATTACTAATTTTAAAGGTCTATCTACCCATACTATTTCATTTATAGATTTCTCTGTACTTAATTTTTCAATAATTATTTTTTTAATTTCTTCATCAGGTTGAGGATTCACATTTATAAGAGCTATATTTTTTGAAAGCGGCCCAATAATTTTGACATTTGCAATAGTTCTCTTAAATTCAAAACAATCTAAAATATCTATCAAAACTTCATTTGCTATTGAAACGGCTCTTATATGATAATCATTTCTAGCAGCAAGTTTTAATAAATGTTTTAATTTACAGCCTTCTCTTTCTAAATTTTCACCAATTTTTTGAATTTTCACTCCATAATAATCTAAAATTTTATTGATATCTTTTTTTTCCAAATTAACTAAAGGAGCATATAAACCATTCATTAATTTAATTCCCGTTTTTCCCCACGAATCACATTGATTAGATCCAGTCGCAACTATATTTTTTAAAGCAAATTCTTTAACTTTTGCCATTTTAATTCCTCTAGTACATTGATTACAATTAGGCCCAAAAGAAACTAATTTTTCCTGTTCTAACTCTCCATCAACAAAATTTATTTTTAGATCTGCTTCATATGCAAACTTTAAAACCGCTTCAACAGACTTTGAATAAACATTTGCTCCCCATAAAACGTTCACAAGTTCTGTTTTTTCTTTTCCCAACGCATCTTTTGCAAGTAAAGCTACAACTGTACTATCTAAGCCTCCTGAAAATGCTACAAATAATTTTTCATCTTTGATTGTATCTTTTATATCTTTTTTTATATCTTCTATTAACTTCAAAATTTTCTCCTCCAAAAAATTATTTTTTCTACTTTCAATTATTTCAAACTATATATTAATGTTTTGCCAGTGCTGTAACGCCGTGCCTCCTTGGGAACGATAGTTGAGCAATCGTTGAGCAATCGTTGAGCAATCGTTGAGCAATCGTTGAACCATTGTTTAACGCAAAAGATGAATGTTTTTGCTCGTGCTGTAGCCGTGCACAGTTCAGCTACACTACATTAAAAGCATGTCCATCCCGTCAATCTTCGATTGCCACCCCTCAAGAGGGGAATTAATTCAAAATCTTTTTTAATAATTCTTCGACGGTAAATATGGATGAAATAAAGTAGCGAACAATTGAGAATTTTCGTCAAAAAAACAATTGAGCGAATCAAAAAATGCGTCAGAAATTAGCATGTTTGAGCGTAGCGAGTTTGCTAATTTCCGAATTTTTTGACCGAGCGAAATCTGTTTTTTAGAAAATTTGATCTTGTGAGCGATTTATTTTATCCAATGTTTACTACTTCATTATTATATGCATTCGCTTTTAACGCTTTTTTTATAACTTTCCAACTTTCTACTTTCCAACTAATTATTTTATCCAATATTTACTTTTTCATTATTAAAAGAAAAAGAAATTACAAAAAAAACGTCCACCCCGTCAACCTTTGGTTGCCACCCCTCAAGAGGGGAATTAACTACAAATGCTTGTTTTAGCGTTATTTCTGATCAACTTTATATTGACCGTTGAACCATTGTTTAACGCAAAAGATGAATGTTTTTGCCTGTGCTGTAATGCCGTGAACAGTTCAGCGTGGCTGTTACACTACATTAAAATCAAAAAAAAATTAATATTAAAATATTTTTCCTAAACAACTAACCAACTTTCTTCTATTTCCAATTATAACAAAAATTGTTTTAATTAAAGCATTCTTTTTTATAAAGTTTTTGTTCCATGTAATTATTAAAATTATTTATTGAATAAAAACATATCTTGTCAAATTACGTATTTGATTATGTAGTTAAATTAAAAATAAACTGCTTGACTTTTGTGGTCATTTAAATATAATTGTATATAAACTACTAAATATAAAAAGCTTTTCTCGCTTTTTCATAATAAAATTTTAAGAGGTGAATTATGAACAAATCGGAATTAATGGGCTCAGAAAAATTAGGGAAACTATTGATAAAATTTTCCCTTCCCGCAGTTGTAGGAATGCTTGTAAATGCTATCTATAATATAGTTGATAGAATTTTTATCGGAAATGTTATTGGTTATATGGGAATAGCAGGGATCACTATAGGCTTTCCTGTTATGCTCATAATGATGGGCTTTGGAATGCTTGTAGGTTTTGGAGGAACTTCTTTAGTTTCAATAAAATTAGGAGAAGGAAAAAAAGAAGAAGCAGATAAAATAATCTCTAATTCGTTTATGATATTTTTATTTTTTTCTTTAATTATAACTATTTTGGGATTAATATTTTTAACTCCTATGCTAAGTTTTTTTGGAGCTAGCGAGGAAGTAATGCCTTATGCTCAACAATATCTTCAAATTATTCTTTTGGGAACTTTCTTTCAATTTTTGAGTTTTGGAATGAACAATTTTGTTAGAGGGGAAGGCAATCCTAAAATAGCTATGGGAACAATGCTAATAGGAGCCGTTTTAAACATTATACTTGATACTCTATTTATTGTCGTTTTAAAAATGGGTATAAGAGGAGCTGCTTTAGCAACAATTATTTCAATGTTTGTTTCTGCAGTTTGGGTAATGAAATATTTTTTTAGTATCAAATGCGTATTAAAAATAACTTTAAAAAATATGATTCCTGATTTTCCTGTTATAAAAAATATTTTTGCTTTAGGATTTCCTGTGTTTTCAATGCAGATGGTAGGAAGCATTATTGTTATTTTATTCAATAACAGACTTATGATTCATGGAGGGGAAATTGCTGTTTCGGCATTAGGAATAGTACATAGCATTAGTATGTTTATATTGATGCCTGTTTTAGGAATTAAACAGGGTGTCCAACCTATTATAGGTTTTAATTATGGTGCAAAAAAATACGATAGAGTTAAAAGAAGCCTATATTTAGCAATATTTTCGGCAATGATTATAGGAATATTCGGTTTGTTACTAACAAGATTTTTTGGAAATGCAATTATAAGCATTTTCAGCAGAAATGATCAAGATTTAATAAATACTGGTGTACAAGCTATGAATTATTTTATGCTTATGCTACCTTTAGTTGGTTTTCAAATAATAGGTTCAAATCATTTTCAAGCAATAGGGAAACCTAAACAGGCAATGTTGTTATCTCTATCTAGACAAGCTTTACTTTTAATACCGTTACTTATAATCTTACCAAATTTTTTTGGTCTTATGGGTATTTGGATGGCCATTCCAATAGCAGATTTTTTTTCTTCTTTACTTACTTTTTCTTTTTTAGTTGTTGAAATGCGTTTAATGAAAGAAAAAGAAAAAAAATTATTGAAATCTAACATATAAAAAAGGGAGCTTAAAAAAGCTCCCTTTTATCATCCTAATTTCTTTTCGATAAGGTTTACAATATCTCCAACAGTTTTTATTCCTTCTAATTCACTATCTTCTATAGTTACTCCAAGATCAGATTCAAAATTCATTGTTAAATCAACCAACTCAAGAGAATCAATTTCTAAATCATCTGTTAAAGTTGCCTCTGGAATAATCTTTTCTACATCAATATCGATACTTTCTGAAATAATATTCTGTACTTTTTCTAACACTTCTGATTTGTTCATAAATAATACCTCCATAATTTTGTTTTATTTTTTTAAATTGTCAAACCGCCATCTATTCTTATTACCTGACCTGTTATATATGCCGAATCTTCACTTGCTAAAAACAAACATAATTTTGCAATATCTTCGGGAAGTCCAAGTCTTTTTATACAACATTTTTGAATTACAGCTTCTTTAAATTCATCTTTTAAATTATCCGTCATTTGAGTTTTTATAAACCCAGGAGCAACTGCATTAACTCTAATATTTTCACCTTTCAAAGTTAATTCTTTTGCCCATGATTTCGTAAAGCCTATAACTCCTGCTTTAGTTGCCGAATAATTTGTTTGTCCAACATTACCGTCTATTCCTACTATACTTGATATATTAATTATGTTTCCTTCTTTTCTTTTTCTCATAAATTTTGAAACAAATTTGGTAACTAAAAAAGTTCCTTTCAAATTTACATTAATTACACTATCAAACTCTTCTTCTTTCATAATCATTAGAAAATTATCTTTCACTATCCCCGCATTGTTAATAAGAACATCAATTTTTTCAAACTTATTTATTATATCTTTTATTACTTCTTCTACTTCTTTGATATTTGTAATATCGCATTTATAAGGAATGTATTTATTTTCTCCAAGTTCTTTTTTTGAATCTTCTAACTCTTCATTATTTGTAGCAATAGCTATAACAACTGCTCCATTATAAATAAATTCTCTTGCGATTTCCTTACCTATACCTCTTGATGCTCCAGTAATTAAAACTACTTTATCTTCAAGTTTCAAAAAATCCCCTCCTAAATGTTCATATGTTCAGCGTTTTTTACTATTTTTTTATTTAATGATGAAAGCACCTTTCCAGGCCCAACCTCAACAATTTTATTAATTCCATTTTTATGCATTTCAAGAATTATTTCAGTCCATCTTACTGGAGAAGTGATTTGTCTAATTAAATTACTTTTTATAATCTCAGGATCAGTTTCATATTTTCCAGAAACATTTTGAACTATTGGGAATTTTGGATTATTAAACTTTATGTTTTCAAGTTTTATTTTCATGTTTTCTTGAGCTGAAACTATTAATTTTGAATGAAATGGCCCGCTTACATTCAATTGTACTACTTTCTTTGCTCCTTTTTCTTTTATCATTTCCATAGCCAAAAGAACCTCGCTCGTATCTCCGCTTATAACAGTTTGCATAGGTCCATTATAATTTGCAATTTGAACATTTGCAAAATCTTTCAATATTTCTTCAATGAGAGATGCATCCATACCAAGTATTGCCGCCATAGTTCCAAGACCCGGGGAACACGCTTCACTCATAAATAACCCTCTTGAATATACGCATTCTATTGCTGTTTCAAAATCTATTACTTCAGCAACTACAAGTGCTGTCCATTCTCCTAATGAATGCCCTGCAACAACATCTGGTTCATAGCCTAATTTTTCTTTTGTGTATAAATATTTTATGTAACTAACTAACAAAATTGCCGCTTGAGCGTTTTGAGTCAAAGTGAGATTTTTTTCATCTTCTCCAAATATTATTTCTTTTATGTCAAACCCTAATTTTTTACTTGTAATTTCAAAATATTTTTCATATTCGGGATGTTTTTCAAGAATATCCTGTCCCATTCCTAAATGTTGCGAACCCTGTCCAGGAAATGTAAAAGCTATCATTTTTTACCTCCTTAAAAATTCATTGTCTCTTCTATTATATTTTTCACCGATTTAATTTCATCAATATATCCCACACTCTGTCCTGCCATAAATGATCCATTGTTCAAGTCACCTGTTAAAAAAGCGTTTTTTAAAGACCCTATAAGCATTTCTTCGGCTTTTTCAGCAGATTCAAATTCAATTTTAGAAACATTTTTTGTAAATCTTGTTTTTATAGCTCTTACTGGATGCCCCAATCGATTACCAGTTACAATAGTATCTCTTATACCTGATTTTATCAAAAGATTTTTATAATTTTCATGCGCTTCGCATTCATGAGAAGCAATAAATCTAGTTCCTAATTGAACAGCTTTAGCTCCAAGTGAAAAACACACTTTTGCAGAAATATTATTAGCTATTCCTCCTGCTGCTACAACAGGTACTTTTAATATCTCTACAAGTTTGGGAATTAACACAAGAGTCGTTACATCACCAATATGTCCACCGCATTCCATACCTTCACCAATTATAGCATCTATACCTGCTCTCTCAAGTCTTAATGCAAGAACTTCAGAAGAAACAACTGCCATCGTTATTATTCCGTTTGATTTAATTTTTTCAATATATTTTCCTGGATTACCTGCAGCAAGTATAACAACAGGCACTTTTTCTTCTATAAGCAAATCTATTATTTCATCAATATAAGGATTAAGCATTATCACATTTACCGCATAAGGTTTATCCGTTAAACTCTTTATTGTTTTAATTTGATTTCTTAAAATATCCGGTGTCATACTTCCTGAACCTATAGTACCTAAAGCTCCTGCATTTGAAACAGCTGCTGCAAGTTTTGCAGTACCTACCCAAGCCATTCCACCCTCAATTACAGGATATTCAATTTTTAATAGTTTTGTCAGTTCGTTATGCATTTTTAACCTCTTTTCATTCCTACCATCAATATAGAATCAACAGCTATTTTATTTTCTTTATAAACTTTTCCTTCAAGTTTATAAATATCGGATCTTTTTTGTATCACTTTTAACCTGTATTCGATCGTATCTCCCGGATTAACCTCTTTTTTAAATCTAACTTTTTCTATCCCCATAAACAAAGGAATTGAATTTTTTGGAGCATCTTTCATAAGAAGTACACCGGCAGTTTGAGCTAACCCTTCAACCATAAGTACACCCGGCATTATTTTATAATCAGGAAAATGGCCTTTAAAAAAATCTTCTTCACCAGTTAACGTAATTCTTCCTATAATATAATCTTCACCGTAATCTATAATTTCTTCCACAAATAAAAACGGATTCCTATGAGGTATAATATTTTTAATTTCTTCTTTATTCATAATTTTATTCCTTTACTATTAATAATGATGCATTGTGTCCACCAAATCCAAAAGAATTTTTTAAAATAGTTTTTATTTTTCTCTCTTCAGTTTTATGCGGAATATTGAGATCAATAAACTCTTCATCTCTTTCAAATAGATTCGGCATACCGTGAACTAGATTTTCTTCTGCCAACACTAAAGATCCTATGAGTTCAATAACTCCTGCTGCACCAAGTCCATGCCCTATTAAAGATTTTGTTGCTTGAATAGTAACATTTTTTAAGCTTTCTCCCAAGACTTTTCTAAGCGCTAAAACTTCTGAAAAATCTCCAACAGGAGTGCTTGTTGCATGACAACTAACGACGTCTACTTGTTCAGGAGAAATATTGGCCATTTCAAGAGTTTGTTTCATTGCTCTTGCCGCCCCATTACCCTCAGGATCAGATTTGCTTATATGATAAGAATCACCTGTCATTCCAAAACCATCTACATATCCATAAATTTTTGCGCCTCTTTTTTTTGCATGATCTTCACTTTCAAGCACCAAAACACCTGATCCTTCTGCCATAACAAAACCATCTCTACCTTTATCAAAAGGTCTTGAAGCAGTTTTAGGATCATCATTTCTTTGAGAAAGAGCTGTCATATTTGCAAAAGCCGCTATAGGCATTGGATCAATACACGCGTCTGATCCTCCTGTTATAGCAACCTCCGTATAACCATGCTTTATCATCATTGCAGATACTATTATTGCATGAATAGAAGATGCGCACGCTGACATTGTTGAAAAGTTTGCTCCTTTTATTCCATGTTCAATTGATACCACTCCACTTCCCATATCTGCTATCATCATAGGAATTAAAAATGGACTTACAAATTTACTGCCTTTTTCTTTCATGACATGAAATTCATTATATAACGTTTTGAAACCTCCTATACCAGAAGCAATTATCACTGATGCATTTTCTTTCCAAACACCATCTTTTTCAAGCTTTGAATCTTCTATAGCTTCATTAGCCGCAACCATAGCAAACTGTAAATATCTGTCATACCTTTTGGCTTTTTTTCTATCCATATAGTCTGAAGCTTTAAAATCTTTTACTTCAGCAGCTATTTTAACTTTTTGATCTGTGGTATCAAACTGAGTTATTTTATCTATACCTATCTTCAAATTTTTCAAATTTTCTTTATACTCATTCACATTCTTTGAAATGGAATTTATTGTTCCTAAACCCGTTATAGCTACTCTTTTCATATTTTACCTCCAATAATTTTTTACAATTTTAAAATTCTAAAAATTAATCAATATTATATTTTTTGATATTCACCTCCCTATTCACAATTATGACCAAGGGTCATTTTCGATGCAAAAAAAAAATAATAATAAACTATAAATAATACCTTCAAAAGCTGCTATACTAAATATTAAGGTTTTAAAAGCTCTTGAGTCATCAATATATAATAATCTAATATTTCTTGAGGCTCTACTTTACTCCATTCTTCAAACAATCTTTTTCTTAATTTTACTTGTTGAACCATTCCAGTTGTCTGAGTCCATAAAACAGTCGCTAGTTTAATGGGATCTAACCCTTTTTTTATAGAATTATCTTTAATACCCTCATAAACCCAAGATACCAAAGAATCAAATATTTTTCTGCTATTTTGATAAGTTTGATTAACTAATGAGTGGGTCATATCTCTTGCAATACTATGAGACTCATAAGTCATTATTACCGTATAATTTTCTGGATATCTTCTTGCAAACTCCACATAAGATTTCCCCATCGCAACAACTTTTTCAAAACCATTTTTGCAATTTTTTAAATTTTCATCAATTACTTCTTCAATAAGTTTCAAGCTTCTCGTCACTAATGCATAATATAAATCTAGTTTGCTTGGAAAATATAAATATAAAGTACCTTTTGCAAGTTTAGCTTTCTTTGCAATTTCTATCATTGTAGTCTCTTCATAAGATTTTTCAAAAAAAACTTTTTCAGCTACATCCAAAATATAATTTTGTTTTCTCAATTTTTCTTCTTCCGTCAATTTCGAATTAGGCATTAAACACTCCTCGCTTTAAAATGACCGTCGGTCACCCTGTTTTCAAATTTGATTATAACATATAATTTTTTAAAATGCAAGTATTTTTTGAAACTATGATATAATTTAATAAGTTTTAAAAAATACAAGAAAATCAATTTTTTTATTTGGAAATAATAACTTTTTTTAAAATTTGGAGGTGATTTTATGAAAAAAATTTTTATAGTATTTTTAATTCTAACACTCATTTCTTCTTTTATTATTTCAAAAAACTTTGAAACAACTTATAGCTTACATAATAGCTTTAAAGAATCTGAAAGTTCTCCGAAAAAATTTATGCCTATTGATGATTTATTAGTTAGTACACTGGGAGGAACTGCCGGAATGCTAGGAGGCGCGTTATTAGGAGGCATAATCGGAAATACATTTGACAGTGGTTGGGCCACTTTAGGATATATTATTTTTGGAATTGCCGCTGGAGCCCCTATTGGTTCTGTTTCCGCATTAAACATTTACGGAAATATTCTTGAAAAAAATGGTAATTTTTGGGGTTCAGTTGTAGGCACTTCTTTAGGAACAGCTCTTTCTTATGTTTTAATATCAACTTTTAATTTAGAAGTTGAAAACACAGTAATGTTCTTAATAATCCCTTTAACAACCGGTATTGGAACTACTATTGGTTATAATTTTTAGTTTGTATACAGCGAGTAACGAAAAAATGCAACAATTAAGTTTCCAATCATATTAATTTAATATTAAAATCATCGAATTTTTACTTTTGTTTTCGAAATTTTTAATCATAAAATATGTTATAATATAATTAAACATTCATATTCTTTGTTAGAAAGGAGAATTCATGGACAGGAAATTTTTAGACGACATATTTGAAAAAATTTCAAATATAGAAGAATTATATAATTCTTTTGAGAAAATTTTAAAAATAATTTCTGAGAGTTATTATATAGGAAATCTCTCTTTAATGTTAATTAAAAACTCTAATGAAGAGTTTGACTTTATTGATTTAAAAAATCTACTTTCAGCAAAAGGTAAAGTTATTGAAAGAATTTTTACTTATTCTTCAAATAAATTTTTAAGATATGTAGAAAGTTATATTTTGGAATCTTACAGTGTTGAAGAAAGATTTAAGAGTACCCCTTCTTTAGAAAAAATTTTTAAAACTACCTTCTTAGAAATATATAACGATAAAACCCATATCAACAATTTAAAAAAAGCCGAGCTTATTTCTAAAAATTATATAGAAAAAAGAATAGAAAATTATAAAAAACTGTTAAAAACTCCATATTTTAAAGAAGCTTACCCTAATGAAAGCGATTATATAAAAAAATTAACAATCCCTTTAAAAAATGATGAGAAAATTTATGGTGTTTTAATCGCTGATGCTTTTAATATTCCAGGACACTCAAACGAATCTAAAATTGATGAAAAATACTTAAATTCTTTTTTGGAAATTATTAATTATTTTACTTATAAATGGGCTGGAAAAATAAATTCAATTAATAAAGAATTTGAAATTATTATTAATACGAATAATATTTTTCTTCAAATATTAAGTTCGATTGAAAAACCTTCTTACACTTTACCCCATTCAACAAATTGTCAACTTATTTACATGGAATTTTTAAAATTCTTAAATAGAGAAAACATAAAAAAAGTTTCTCCTCTTGAATTTTTTTCATGTAAATACGGATCATTGTTTCATGATATTGGTAAATCTATGGTTCCTGCAAGTATTCTTCTTAAAACGGGATCTCTTACACCAAAAGAATTCGAAGAAATGAAAAAGCATCCTGAAAATGGTTATAATTTTTTAAAAAATACTATTCTTCCAGAAAAAGCACTAAAAATAATACGTTCTCATCACGAAAAACTTGATGGATCTGGTTATCCAGATGGTCTTAAAGAAAATGAAATCGATGATTTAGTTAAAATTTTTACAATTGTAGATATTTTTGAGGCTCTAACTGGCTTGAGACACTATAGAGTAACTTTTCATAGTCGCATAAAAGGAAGTAATTTAGTTGACGTAGCTTTAAAATTTTTATTTTATGAAGCTCGTCGAGACCGTCTTTCAATTTTTTATGTTGAACAATTCGAAAATTTTTTAAATTTTATTCAAGCTACAGAAAAAAATTATTATTTAAAAGATCTAAATTTTAATAACTTAAAAAAAGTTATTTCTGAAAAGAAAACACTAACTCTTGAAAATTATATGGACAAATAAAAACAACTCCATCAATCAAAATTGATGGAGTTGTTTTTATTATTAGTAAAATATGATAAAATATAATGATTCTATGTAATTTTTTGTAGATTTAATATTTTAGAAAGTTGGTTAGTTGAAAGGAAAAACATTTTAACACTAACCGTTTTTTGCTTTTAATGTAGTGTAACAGCCACGCTGAACTGTGCACGGCGTTACAGCACTTATAACAATGTCGGTATTTTTACAGTTGATTGGGAAAACCGCTAAAACAAGCATTTGTAATTAATTCCCCTCTTGAGGGGTGGCAACCGAAGGTTGACGGGGTGGACAGGTTTTGTAAATGCTTATAATAATGAGGAGGTAAATATCGGATAAAATAAATCGCTCACAAGATCAAATTTTCTAAAAAACAAATTTCGCTCTTGTCAAAAATTGCTAAAAATAGCAAACTCGCTACGCTCAGACATGCTATTTTCTTACGCATTTTTTGATTCGCTCAATTGTTTTTTTGACGAAAATTCTCAATTGCTCGCTACTTTATTTCATCCATATTTACCATCAAAGCATTATAATAAAAAAATTTTGTGTCACTTTTGACTATTTAAGTGCTTTTCCATTTAAACGCTTAACCGTTTTTTGATTTTCCTTACCAACCGACCAACTGTCTACTGACCAACTTTAAAATCCATATTTACCATCAAAGCATTATAATAAAAAACTGTCTAAAAGATTGCTAATTAAACACTTAACCAATTAAACGTTTAAACATTTTTTTGTTTTTCCTGACCAACTAAATATAAATTATTTTTAGCCACACTATTTTAAATAGAACCAATATAATATTTATTTACAAATTAAAAGGAGGATTTTTTTTGAAAAAAATAATAGAAATACCTGAAAATCTTGAACCAGTTGAAATATTTGGCGTATATAATTCGAGAATAAAACATTTAAAAAAAACATTTGACGTCAATATATTTTATACAGAATTAGAAATATCAATAGACGGGAAAAATGATTTAAATGTCGAAAAAACTTTTAACATACTTAAAGAAATTATTGAGGTTATTGAGTCCGGTCATTTGCTTGATTGGAATGAATTTGAATATGTTATTTCAAGGTGTTCTGGAGAAGAAATCCCACAAAAAAATGATAGATCAATGAAAGAAGTTGTAAACACTACTATAAGCGGTGTTAAAATTTTTGCAAAAACTCAAGGGCAAGCAAAATATATTGAAGATTTAAGAGATAACGATATAATATTTTCAATCGGTCCTGCAGGTACAGGAAAAACATATTTAGCAGTTTCTATGGCTGTAGATTATTTAAAATCTGGAAAAGTTCAAAGAATAATTTTAACAAGGCCTGCAGTAGAAGCCGGTGAGAAATTAGGTTTTTTACCCGGAACTTTATACGATAAAGTTGATCCCTATTTAAAACCTTTGTATGATTCTTTATTAGATTTTATTGATGCAGACAAATTAATTATGTTTAAAGAAAAAGGCGTAATAGAAATTGTTCCGTTAGCTTATATGAGAGGCAGAACATTAAATAATGCTTTTATAATACTTGATGAAGCACAAAATACTACTTATCAACAAATGAAAATGTTTTTAACAAGAATAGGCTTTAATTCAAAAGTAGTTGTTACAGGAGATATAACCCAAATAGATTTAGATAAAAAGATAGATTCAGGACTATTAACAGTCACAAAAATCTTAAAAAATATTAATGAAATTAAATTTAGCAATTTAACTAAAGACGATGTTGTGAGAAACCCTATTGTAAAAGAAATCATTGATGCTTATGAAAAATATGAAATCAAAATAGAAAACGAGGGAAAAATTCAATGAAAAAATTTCTTTCTAGAGAAAAGAATGAAGAAAAAATTCAAAAAAAGTTGAATTTTAATCATATTATTTCAAGATCTATTATTTTTATTTTATTAAATATAGTTGTTGAAATTTTTATGTGGAAAAGAATTTCTTTTGATTTTCAATTAAAAACTAACCTTGTAGTCCTTTTTACCTGGATATTTTTAATTGAACTTATTTTCAGTTTCAAAAGACTTTATAAACTCCATCCTTTTAATTATTGGAGTGCTTTTTTAACGCCTCTAATTGCTAACATTTTATTTAATCTATTTATTTTCAAAAATATAAATATTTTTTCCGTTTCTTCAGTAATGTCAGTATTAATAATTACAATGTTAATTGACTACGAATCCGGAATACTTTCTTCATTAATTTTTGGAATATATTTTGGAATCATATATGGATTTGATATAAGATATATGTTTATTATATTTGTACCAGGAATAATTACAGCACTAATCGCAAGAAATATCAAAAGAAGAATAGAAATACTTTTGCCTTTTTTTGTATCTACAGCAATACAGGCATTTTTAACTATAACATTTGTTGTGGGTAATGATTTTGATCTTATATTACCTCTAATTATTTCTAATTTTTTTTCCGTTATATTCGCAATGGGAATTTTGCCTTTTTTTGAATACGCTACAAGAGTTTATTCTGACATAGGTCTTCTTGAATTAGGTAACTTAAATCACCCTTTAATAAAAAAATTAAGTTTAAAAGCCCCGGGAACTTATTACCATAGTATGATAATTGCTAATCTTGCTGAAAGCGCTGTTGAATATGTTGGAGGAAATCATGTCCTTGTTAGAGTTGGAGCTTATTTTCATGACATAGGAAAAATATGGAAACCCACATTTTTTACAGAAAATCAAAAGACTGAAAACCCACACACTAACATTTCTCCAAAACTAAGCTCGTTAATATTAAATAATCATGTATCCTATGGTAAAGAAATAGCAGAAAAAAATAGACTACCTATTTTAATTGAAGATATGATTATGCAACATCAAGGAACACGCGTGAAACAATTTTTTTATAAAAAGTATTATGATCAAACAGGAATTCAAGACGTTGATATGTTTAAATATCCTGGCCCTATTCCACAGTTTAAAGAATCAGCAATACTTATGATATGTGATGTTACAGAGGCAATAACTCGTTCTATAACAGACCTTACTCCAAACACATTAAATGAAAAATTAGACGAACTGATACAATCTTTATTTATGGAAGGACAATTTGATGACTGCGGTTTAAAATTAAAAGAAATTCAAAAAATTAAAGGAAGAATTATAAGAACTGTGATGGAAATGAATCATAAAAGAATTGCGTACCCCAAAATTGCTAAAAAAGAATTGAAAGGATGATGAACAAAATTGCTAATAAATATAAATAACGAACAAAGTTTAAAAAAAATTGACGAAGAAAAAATTAAAAAAATTTGTGAACATGTTATAATTAATGAGTATAAAGACGATGATTTTGAATTAAATCTATTAATAACTGATAATGAAAGAATTTCTTATTTTAATGAAAATTATCGCCATAAATCCGAACCAACTGATGTTCTTTCTTTTGAATACGGCTTGGAAGAATCTGTAATTGGTGATATAGTTATATCAGTCGAAACAATTGAAACTCAAGCACCTCTTTTCAACAATAGTTTTGAACAAGAATTTTATTATATTCTCATACACGGATTATTGCACATTCTTGGTTATGACCATGTTGATGATGAAGAAAATAAAAAAATAATGTTTAATAAACAAGATGAATATTTCAAAACACTTATAGAGGAGGGATAAAAATGGCGATAATTAAGCCATTTAAAGCTTTAAGACCCACACAGGAAAAAGTTGAAGTTTTCTCATGTCCACCATACGATGTACTTGAGGATAACGAAGTTAGGGAAATCGCTTCAAAAAAACCTGAAAGCTATGTAAGAGTAACAAGAGCAGAAGTTGATTTTTCTAAAGACGTAGATGTTCATTCAGAAGAAGTATATAAAAAAGGTGCTGAAAACCTTAAAGATTATCTTGATAGAGGCATAATTATTCAAGATTCTGAAGAAGCATTCTACATTTACAGAGAGACATGGAGAGGAAAATCACAAACAGGATTTTATGCAGTTGCTTCTGTAGATGAATATGATGAAGGAAAAATAAAAAAACACGAACTTACAAGAGAAGACAAAGAAGACGACAGAACAAAACATATTATGATTTTAGAAGCTCAAGCTGAGCCAGTATTTTTAACTTTTAAAGCACAACCGAAAGTAAAAGAAATGCTTCAAAATTTTATAAATAAATACGAAAAATTATATGATTTAACTGATGAAACAGAAGTTAGACATGAAATGTGGAAAGTAGATCAAAAAGATGATGTTGAATTATTAAAATCTTCTTTTGAAAAAATAAACGCTATGTATATTGCAGATGGACATCATAGATCTGCTGCTGCATCAAGAACAAAAAAAATTTCAAAAGAAAAAAATCCTAATCACACAGGCGATGAATCTTACAATTACTTTTTAGCTGCCATTTTCCCACATGATGAATTAAGAGTTTTAGATTATAATAGAATTGTTAAAGACTTAAATAACATGAATGAAGAAGAATTTATATCAAAACTTAAAGATATATTCGATATTTCTGATGCAGAAGAATCCCCATATTCGCCAAAAAATTTACATGAAGTTGGAATGTATTTGAATAAAAAATGGTATAAACTTCAAATCAAAGAAAAACATATTGATAGAAATGACCCAGTAAAAGAATTAGACGTTTACATATTACAAAATTATGTTTTAGATCCTATATTAGGAATTGAAAACCCAAGGAAAGACTCAAGAATTCACTTTCTTGGTGGAATTAGAGGAGTACAAGTTTTAGAAGATTGGGTAGATAACAAAGGTTATACAGTTGCTTTTTCTATGTTCCCAACACCTTTAGAACAACTCATAAATGTTTCTGATGCAGATAAAATAATGCCACCAAAATCTACATGGTTTGAACCAAAATTGAAATCAGGATTAGTAATACATAAAATTTAATAAATAAAAATTCAATGCACGAAAAGACTACTTTTCGTGCGTTTTATATTTTAAATTGAATTTTGAATTTAACCAAAAATATGGTATAATATTAATGAAATAAAAGAACGAAGAAGATGAGACGCAACAAAAAAAGTTAGTTAATATTAATAACTATTTTTTCATACAATTATGGAGGTGGGAAAAAATGGATTATCATGAATCACTTGAAAAAATGAGCCCTAAAACTCAAGATATTGCAAGAGCCTTAAACAGTTTGAAGGAAGAAATTGAAGCAGTTAATTGGTATAACCAAAGAGTGGAAGCAGCCACCGATGAAGAAATAAAAGAAATAATGGCACATAACAGAGATGAAGAAATTGAACACGCTTGTATGTCTTTAGAGTGGTTAAGAAGAAACATGGATGGTTGGGATAAAGAATTAAGAACTTATTTATTTAAAAAAGGAAAAATTACCGAACTAGAAGAAGGCGGCGGAGATTCAGAAGAAGATGATAATTCAAGTTTAAAAATAGGTGATTTAAAATAAGGAGGCGATAAAATGAATATTTTAAAAAGAAAATTAGCCCCTATAGCTGATGAAGTATGGAAAGAATTAGATGAAAGAGCTGTTGAAGTATTCAAATCATATTTATCCGCAAGAAAAGTTGTGAATGTTGAAGGCCCTAAAGGATTAAATTATACAGTTTTACCAGAAGG
Organism: uncultured Thermotogaceae bacterium; assembly: GCA_964478535.1. Lineage (GTDB taxonomy): Bacteria > Thermotogota > Thermotogae > Petrotogales > Petrotogaceae > CAYZNB01. Next base: position 1,998 of record CAYZNB010000045.1, on the reverse strand, counting down.
GCGATTGACAAATATATCAAAAGAAAAGAATGGGGTAAATTATGGAATTTACAAAGTAAAACCATTAATAGAAGCTCGTGTTGAATTTGAAATTAATAGATGGGAATTAGATAATATTTCAAGAGGTGCTGAAGATGCTGATTTAGAACCTTTAGAAAACGCTGTAAAAGAAATTGCATTATTTGAAGAAAATGCTGTTTATAATGGAAATGAAAACGCACAAATAAAAGGAATAATAGAATCTTCTTCTCATGACACTATAAATTTAGGAAATTCTAATTCAGAAATTATGGAAGCAATATCACAAGGCATACTAAAATTAAAAGAATCTTACGTTGAAACACCTTATACACTTGTTGTAGGACCTGATGTTTGGACAAAATTCAACAAATTATCGGAAGAATACCCTTTAACAAAAAAGATTGAAAAACTTGTTGGAAAAGAGATAGTATTCAGTCATGCAATAAAAGGAGCAGTTTTAATCCCTTACAATCACTCTGACCTTGAATTGGTTGTAGGACAAGATTTCGCATTAGGATATCATTCTAATGATTCTGAAAAAATAAAATTCTTTATTATTGAATCTTTTACTTTTAGAGTTTTAGATCCTGATATAATTATTAAATTTTCATTATAAATATTCTAATTATATTATCTTTTGAAACCGAAATTTGAGTAGGATAAAATATTGATTTTATTTTTCCTAATCAAAATGTATACTGATTAACTTTCCACTTGAAGCAAAAGACTTATATATGATATAATTATATAGATGGTGATATTTTTATCACCATCTATTTTTAAATTTTGGGGAGGTTTTATAAATGAAAGCATATAAATTTGACTTAAAACATAAAACCGAATCTTTAATCACTCATAGAAACGAATGTGCATTTGATTTTTCAGAATACAGAGAATTTAATCAACATATTTTAGGATTAAAAAGAAATTGGATACCTTTAAAAACACATAATGATATCGAATATGTAAAAAGACTTTTAATTCCAGAATCTAAAATTATGCTTTCAAATATGTATTCAAAATACGGTTCTACAAAAGATTATCTTATATATATTGATTTTGGTAAATACGACTTTAATAAAAATATTCTTAACTTTATAGACCTTGAATTAGATATTTTAATAACAAAAGACTTAAAGTTTGAAATCCTTGATATGGATGAACTTTTGTATGCTTTTAAAAATAATAGAATTAATGAAATTGAATTAAGTTCAATTTTAATATTTATGCAAAAATTTATAAATTCATTAGTAAAAAACGGAATCTTTGAAACTTTAAACGAACATTTTGCCGAAGAAGCAATTGAATGGCTTGTAAATTAGTAAAATAATTATTCTATGTATTTTTTTGTAACTTTAATACTTTGGAAAAATTTCAATAAATAATGGATAAAATAATATAGTTGTAAAGAAAAAGCGTTTTAGCAAAATCTTTTTTGATTTTTAATGTAGTGTAACAGCCACGCTGAACTTTGCGAGACCACTGAAAAAGTCAAAATTTGATTTTTTGCTATACTTTATAATGTGTTTTTTGTTTGGTGCAATCTATATGTTGTATATAAAAATTTGAAAATCGGACTTTTTCAGTGGCCTCGAACTTTGCACGGCGTTACTGCACAGGCAAAAACATTCATCTTTTGCGTTAAACAATGGTTAAACAATGGTTAAACGATTGCTCAACTACCGTTCAACTATCGTTCCCAAGGAGGCACGGCGTTACAGCACTCACGATAACATCGGTATTTTTATAGATATTAAGTTAGGAATAACGCTAAAACAAGCATTTGTAATTAATACCCCTCTTGAGGGGTGAGGGGGGCAACTGAAGGTTGACGGGGTGGACAGGTTTTTGGAAATGCTTATAATATTAGTTGGAAAGTAGACAGTTGGTTGGTAAGGAAAAGTGTTAAGACCAAATGCTTATAATGATGAATTGGCAAACATTGGATAAAATAAACGCGAACAAGATCAAATTTTC
>CAYZNB010000044.1:0-19980 GCA_964478535.1 uncultured Thermotogaceae bacterium | reverse complement strand
GGTTATATCATATTAATGTTTCTTAAGTTTACGCCATAGCCTCAAGAGGGGAATTAATTACAAATGCTGTTTTAGTATTTATACTTGACCAGATTTCTGCTGACCAACATTGTCATAAGTGCTGTAGCCGTGCCTCCTTGGGAACGATAGTTGAACGGTAGTTGAACCATTGTTGAACCATTGTTTAACGCAAAAGATGAATGTTTTTGCCTGTGCTGTAACGCCGTGCAAAGTGCGGCGTGGCTGTTACACTACATTAGAACCAAAAAACGGTTAGTATTAAAATATTTTACCTTTCCAAATAATAATTTTATTCCAATTTACTACAATTTTTCTAAAGTATTAAATCCACAAAAAATATATAGAATCTATTTAATTTTGAGAAGAATAATAATTAGGAGATTCTTTTGTTATTTTAATATCATGAGCATGACTTTCACGAATTCCAGCATTACTGATTTTAACAAATTCAGCATTTTTTCTAAGATCTTCAGTGTTTTTAGCTCCAACATATCCCATACCAGCTTTTAATCCGCCTAAAAGTTGATGGACAACATCTTTAACGCCGCCTTTATATGCAACCATTCCTTCGACACCTTCAGGAACAAGTTTTTCAGCACTTTCTACTGTATCTTGAAAATATCTGTCTTTGCTACCTTTACTCATAGCACCAACAGACCCCATTCCTCTATATGTTTTAAACTTTCTACCTTGATAAATTATACTTTCTCCAGGAGCTTCGTCAGTACCCGCAAAAATTCCTCCCATCATTACAGAAGACGCTCCTGCAGCAAGAGCTTTTACAACATCACCCGAAAATCTTATTCCGCCATCAGCTATTACTGGAATTCCATATGAATCAGCAAGTTCTACACAATCCATTACAGCGGTAAGTTGCGGAACACCTATTCCTGCAACAATTCTTGTAGTACATATTGAGCCAGGGCCTATACCAACTTTTATTGCATTTGCTCCAGCTTCTATTAAATCTTTAGCAGCTTGTTTAGTTGCAATATTTCCAGCTATAACGGGAAGTGCTGGAAACATTTTTTTGATTTTTTTAAGCATATCAATTATATTTTTTGAATGGCCATGAGCCGAATCAATAGAAACGAAATCAACATTTGCCTCGACAAGTTTTTTAACTCTTTCAATTCCATCGCCTGTACCTATAGCAGCTCCAGAAATTAATCGACCTCTTTTATCTCTTGAAGCAAAAGGATGTTCTATAACAGACATAACATCTTTTATAGTTATTAAACCAACAATTCTATTTTGTTCATCAACTAAAGGAAGTTTTTCGATTTTGTTTTCATGAAGAATTTCTTTTGCTTTATCTACACCAATATTAGATCCTGCTATTACTAAATCCTTGTATGGAGTCATTAAATCTTTAGTTTTTTTATTAGAATTTTTTTCAAATCTTATATCTCTATTAGTAATTATTCCAAGAAGTTTTTTCGTTTTATCAACTACAGGCAAACCACCTATTTTATACTCTCTCATAAGCATTTCAACTTCCATGATAGGAGCTTCAGGAGAAATAGTTATAGGATCTAGTATAACGCCATTTTCAGCTCTTTTAACTAATTGAACTTGGTGAGCCTGCTCTTCAATAGACATATTTTTATGAATAATTCCAACAGCGCCTTCTCTTGCCATAGCCTTTGCCATATTCCCCTCAGTTACAGTATCCATTGCTGCAGAAATAAAAGGCACGTTAAGATAAATATCTTCTATCAGACGGCTTTTAGTTGAAACGTTATTCGGAGTAACCTCACTATATTTCGGCATTAACAAAACATCATCAAAAGTTAGTGATTCTTTAAACAATTATCTCACCCCTGTTTATATTATATTTTCAAATTTTTTATAATTTAACTTTATCCCATCTTTATAGTTTAGTTCAATATTATTGTTTATAAGTAAATTTAACTTGTTCATAAATGTATCAATTTCTTTAATAATTTTATTTTCATGACAGGTTGAATTAAGAAGAAATTCTTTTTCTTTATAGGATAAATTAAAAATTTCAGATAAAACTTTTTCAGAATTTTTTAAAAATTCATGATAATAAACAATAAAATTAAGATATTTACTCTTTCCCGAAGTGAAGACCCAATAAATAGGAGTTTGATGAAACATAATTAAATGAGATTTTTTAAAATTCTTAATAAGATAATTTTTTAAAGATTTTTGACCAGATCTTGAAAATATTTTTGAAATGTAGTTAATATTTCGGTCAGATTTACCGAAAAGAGTTTCTATTTCTTTTTCATAAATTATTATATCGTCTTTTTTTAAATCATCGTTTTTCAAAAAAATGAAATCTTTTTTATTTTTTTCATATCGGCCAAGTATATTCCCAGTTATATGACTTATCAAGCATTCCAATTCATCTTTTTCATCAAATTTCTTTATAGTAAGCTTATTTTCAATATCTTTTTTTGCAATTTTTTCATTTAAATTATAAACATCTGAAAATAAAACGTTTAATTTATATTCATTCTCAAAAATTTTTTTGTAATTTTTTGTTTTAATAATTTTATATTCTTTTATAGAATCAATCAAATTTTGATTGTCTTTTTTATATTTAAGAATAGGATTCGAAGTATAATTCCAACTAACCTCTTTATTATCCCAATCTTGTTTTGAAATATCAATATTTTCTTTCACAATATTTTCAATTATTGATTTTGTTTGTTCATCAGAATCAAATATAGGAAGCTTTTTTAAATCACCAACTTGATAATTCATAGTTGGATTTATAGATTCAAGCAAATCAAAAGATAATTTTGAAGATAATAAACCAAGAAGATAATACAAATCTTTTTTATCAGGAAAAATCATAGAACCAGCCACATCGAAAATAAAACCTTTTTCAATATATCTCACCCCAAAATTTGCAGAACTAACAAAAGACCAAGTTATTCCTTCTTTTAAGAAATATTTTTGATTTTTCACCACATATTCTGGGTTAGTTAAATAAGGATACCTTCTTATAACCTCTTCTTTGATCTCTTTTCCGTTATTTTCAAAATTTATTACAAAAAGTTGATTTCCATACCATTTTCTATAGTCTCCACCCTTATTATAAGGCACCCAAGAATAATAATCTTCACTTAAATTTTTAACAGAAAAATTAATTTCAGATTTATTCAATTCCCACCAATATCTAATATATTTTTTATTATTAGAAGTAGCCATTCCTTGTTTTATTTCGCAACAATCTTCTAACTTTTTTTTAGAATTTAAAATGTTTATAACCTCTTCATCCAACCAAAAAGCTATTGGAAACTCTGATAAATTTAGAAGTTTCGATAAATTAGAATGAAAAAAATCTTTATTTTTTAAGGCTTTTAAAAATTTTTCATTTTGCTCAATTTTTCCAGGAATTTTTTCTAGATCAAAATAAAAACCTTTTTTATTTTGAAATTTATTTTTTAATATAAATGTACAAATTGGTACTGTAGCATCAGAAAAACCCGCATATTCAAGTCTTATAAGACTTTCAAGATGTCTGTTTTTTAAAATATCTTCTCTTAATTTTTCATAACTTTTAATAAACATCCATACAAAAGAAGTCATATAAGCTAAATAACCATCATATTTTACAAGCTCAAAACCTTTTTCGATAAAAGCTCCAAATAAATCTGATTGAGATAACTTATAATTCTTAATAAGATATTTTTTTAAAATCTTGTTTATGTATCTTTTTCCCATATAAGGCGGATTAGTAATTAAAATATCATATTTTTGATTTAAAAATTTTAATTCTGATATAACCTTTTCATCTTCTTCGTTAGACTTGAAAATAGATCCTAGAATATTTAAGTTATTAAAATTTTCGTAATCATTAAATACTATTATATTAGGTTTAAAATTTTTATTATTAAAATTTTCATCAGTTCTTAAACACTTTAAATTTAAGCAAAACAGACCGAGTTCTGATGAATAGTTATCTATATCCATAAAATATAAATTATCTAAAATATAAATTGGAATAGAGCTTATATTATAATCATAAAATTTATAAATTTGCTCTAAAAAATCATATAAATAACATATTATATGACCTGTTCCAAAAGCGGGGTCTATTATTTTCAATTTTTCAATACTAAAAGTTTTATCATTAAGAGTTTTAAAATCTTCTTTTATAAAATAATGCCAATTTTTAGATAATTCAGAAATACTTTCATCCCTTTCCAAAATCAATTTTCCTAAAGTATTTTGAACCATATATTGAACAATCCATTTTGGTGTAAAAAATTGAGTGACATATTTTATTTCGTCATCTTTAACAGTTCTTTTTTGATTAAGGATATTTTTTTTTATTTCAGCATTATAAAATTGATATAACCACCCTATTATTTCAACATCGTTCCAAATATCATTATTTCTAAATAACAAATTATATAATTTTGACTCATTATTAAGTAAACAATCGGAAATATGTTCGAAAATATAATCAATATCTTTGAACATAAAAAAGAATTTGTTTTTTAATCCATTATAAAATCTATGCAAAATATTTTTTTTGTCTGAAAAATCAGAAAAAAGGGATTCATAATCCCTTTTAAAATCTTCGGATAAAAAATTATTTTTTACAAGAAAATTAGAAGTAATAAAAAATCTGTATATTAAATAAGCAATATCCTCAGTTGAATTATTATTCAATATGTTTTCAAAAATATCTTTTTTTGATTCTAAAACTAATTTTTTTATCCGATTAGAAAGCATTAATTAAAATATTTTCTTATCGCGTGGGAAGCTGCCGAGGCTCCATCAGAAACAGCAGTGACTATTTGCCTAAGCTCTTTATGAATAACATCACCTACGCCATATATTCCATCTATATTAGTCATAAAATTTTTATCGGTTAAAACATACCCATTTTCATCTAAATTGACAATATTTTTTATAAAATTGACAACTGGTTTTAAACCAATAAAAACAAAAATACCTTCAAAACTTTTCTCAAATATTTCATCAGTTTTTAAGTTTTTGAGTATAAGCTTTTCTACTAAATTAGTTCCTTTGAACTCTAAAACCTGTGTATCAAATAAAAAATCAACATTATTCAATTTGAAAACTTTATCTTGATAAGATTTATCAGCTCTAAAAACATCTCTTCTATGAATTATAGTAATCTTTTTTGCAATTTTTGATAAATAAAGAGTTTCTTCAAGAGCAGTATTTCCGCCACCTAATACAGCAATTTCCTTATCTTTGAAAAAATGGCCATCACATGTTGCACAATATGAAACACCTTTTCCTGCAAATTTTTTTTCGCCTTCCGCTCCAAGAGGCCTTGGGTTAGCTCCAGTGGCAACAATAATAACTTTAGCTTTAATCTCTTTTCCTGAAAAAGTTTTAATAATTTTTTCATCATTTAAAATATTCACTTCTTTTACTTCATCGTATAAAAATTCTGTTCCGAAATGTTTAGCATGTTCTCCCATTTTTTCAGCTATTTTAGCCCCTTCAATAGATAAAAAACCAGGATAGTTTTCAACAAGTTGAGTCAAATTCATTTGACCGCCATCTAAAGATTTTTCTATAATAAGAGGGGTTATGCCACCCTGAATAGCATATATAGCGGCAGAAATTCCTGCAGGGCCTCCTCCAATTATAACAATATCATAATATTCCTTAACTTCATTTTTTAGCTTTACGTTTCCGACATCAAAAAACATAATTATTCACCTCAATCATTCGATAATATATTTATTATACCCTATAAGGGTATAATAACATTTTGATATTTATTTAAAATAAAATTTTAGTAAAACTTTTTGTTTTATGAAAAAAATTATTTTTAAATAGTTTAACAAATCTTGAATATTTTCTCTTGCCAGTTCCAACACTATATTTTTTGTGTAATGTAAATCTTTATGTGCAATTATGAAAAGTTGAAAATTATAAAGCCAAAAAGAAAAGTGATTTAAACAAAATAATTATATGATTTACTTCTTTAGAAGAAAAAAAGTCATTCTAGATGACAAAGTGCAAGAAAAATTTTCATATTAATTATATATATATATCAATAACTTTTGCAAGAAGCAACTATCGTTCATCAAGTTTTACTAACTATTTTTTACGTATAAACTTTTTTTCTTAATTACATAATAAATAAATTATACTACATTTCTACAAAAATTGGTCAGTCGAAAAGTAAAAAGTCTGCATAAAATATAAAAAGTATTATAATCGAAGAAATAGTAAAAGATAGAAAAAATAAAAAAATCTGCAGATTAAAAAATCTGCAGATTTTTTTATATATTAAGCTTTTAATAATTCTTCAACAAACGATTCAACGGGATAATCTCCAACAAATTCATTTTTTACTTCCCAATTACCATTTTCTTTTACTTCGATAACAGTATGTGGAACTGAACTAATACCATTTTTTGTTGATAAATCATGAAAATTATTTGCATCAATCATTTGAGCAGTTATTTTTGAATTTATCATAGCACTTTGATGTCCTTTAAAAACAGCTCCAGGACAATGAGGACAAGTAGGAGTTATGAAAACTCTTATTCTCATTTCTTTCTCGATAGAAGCAATTTTAGCAGTAGCTTCATCTCCCAAATCATTTCTTTTGCTAGATACTGCTACCAAGTCTTGTAAAAAAGTACCAAATTCATGACCCGCAGGAATACCTAAAAATCTTATATTTTGATCTCCTACATTTGAATTCATAATTACTGTTGCTGGTAATAAATCACTTTCTAAATTAAATTTTTCTAAAATTTCATTTTGAGTTTCATTATAAACTTTTAAAGAAATTTTTTCACTTAATTCAGCAATTTCTCCATATAACTTTTCTGCCATTTCTGAAATCTCGTCATTTTTCTTTACTAAGATAACTTCCATATTGTCTTGAATGTTTTGAAGTATTTCTTTCACTTGCGTAGATGTCTGATCATCTAATAATCTTTTATCCATATTTTTTAACCTCCTAATTTCATATACCTTATAGGGGTATATTACCATCTTTTCTTTTAAAATAAATTAATTTTCGGTAAATGTTTCTTTTCTTAAAATTTTAACTGAAGCAGCTAAGAAAAATAGCAAAGCGGGTAAAATAACATTAATTATCGAAAGATCATTTTTTGATTTGAATATATTATCAAAAAAATAATATATTCCTGTGCCAAAAAAGAATGCTTCAGTTATTGGTTTTACAAATCTTTTAGATAAAAAACTTATGAAATAAGTTTTTCTGTTAAAACCAAATGATAATATCATTGAACGGAATCTTTCATTATATTTTATTTTTGCGGTGTCAAAAACCTTTAAATAAAAAAGGATAAATAATAAATTAATTATTATTTTTATAATTATAACGTCATTTTCAAAAAAACTTGCAATATAAAATAATAAAATAGAAAAACACAACAAACCATGCACATTAAAATAGTAAATAAAATCATGCATTTCAATATTTTTGTAGAATAAATATTGAATTATCAAGTAAGCTATTATAATAGAAATAATATTAGAAGTTAAAGCTAAAAGAAACATTTTATTCTATATCTTTTTCTAAAGTAGTTTTTGTAGCTTCTACCATTGCTGATATTGAAGAAAGAACTCCTGAAATTTCATAAGGTAAAAACATTTTTGTAGATTTTCCATTAGCGATATCTTTCAAAGAATCAACATATTTTACAGAAATTAATTCTTGAGTAGGTTTTCCTTCATGAATTGCATTAAATACTTTTAAAATAGCATTAGCTTCTCCGGCAGCTCTTAAAATAGCTGCTTCTTTATCTCCTTCAGCTTTAAGAATAGCTGCCTGTTTTTCTCCTTCAGCCTTAAGAATAGCAGCTTGTTTATCTCCATCAGCTTTTAAAACTTCTGCTTGTTTATAACCTTCGGATTCAAGGATAACGGCTCTTTTCATTCTTTCTGCTTTCATTTGTCTGCTCATAGCTTCCATTATATCATTAGGTGGATCAATTTTTTTTATTTCAATTCTTGTAACTTTAACTCCCCATTTATCTGTTGCGTCATCTAAAACTTCTCTTAATTTTGTGTTTATTCGTTCTCTTGAAGTTAATGTTTGATCTAGTTCCAATTCTCCGATAACATTTCTCAAATTAGTCTGTGCAAGTTTTATAGCGGCAGAAGAAAAATCATCAACATTATAAACAACTCTATAAGAATCCGTAATTTCATAATAAATTACAGCATCTACAGTTACTATAACATTATCGTTAGTAATAACTTCTTGCGGTGGAACATCTATAACCATTTCTCTTACATCAACTTTAGTTATTCTATCAATAAAAGGAACAATAAAATTCAATCCCGGTTCTATTTGTTTATAAAATTTACCAAGTCTTTCAACTAAACCTTTTTCATAAGGTCTTATTACCCTTAAACTTGAAGCAACTAAAACGATTAAAAATAACGCAATAATTATAGGTATAATCATCAATAATTCCCCCTTTTTAATCTAATTTTTTTATATGCAAAATATTTCCTTTTTTCCCTGTTACAACAATTTTTTCACCTTTGTCGCAAGAAGTTGAAGTGTCATCAATATAAGCTCTCCATTCTTCGCCTTCAATTTTAACTATAAATCTATTTTCTGAATCTTTTGAAACGATAAAACCTTCCTTTCCAATTAAGGAATCTTGAAAAAGTTTTAAAGGTGAAGATTTTTTATACAGTTTTGAAGCGATTTTTCTTGTTGAAATCCATAAAATAAAAGAAACAATAATAAAAAATAAGACATTTATTATTACAGAATCAACAAAAAGAGATAAACCTGCTGTCAATAAAGCACCTATTGCAAACCATAAAAAGAAAAAAGTAGGAGTTAAAAGTTCAAATAATGCAAATAAAACAGAAATTATTATCCATATAGCCCATGCTCCCATAATTTCACCTTCTTTTTATCATATTTTGAAAATTTTTTCCGGATGAACAACATATATTTCTTTATCTGGAAACTCTTTTTTCAATCTTTCTTCTGTTTCTTTTATAATAAAATTATATCTGCTTGAAACATGATAAATTATAACTCTTTTAGTTTTTATTTTCCTTAAAAGTTCTTTTAATTCATTTAATGAAGTATGATTTCTTATTTTTCTATCTGATTCAAAAAAGAAAGTACATTCATGAAGTAAAATCTCGCTATCATAAGCTAATTCTTCTGCAATAGGAAGAGAATCTCCACTTATAGTTAATATTGACGCAATATATTTTTCGCTTATAAAATCTCGGCCTTTATCATTAACTATATCAACAATTTCTTTTTTTGAAAGATGTTTAAACTCATCTTTTAATTTTTTTCTTGTTTCTAATATTTGATAACCTAGAGAATATTCCCGTGGGGTATGATTTGTTTTAAAAGGTTTTATAAACCTATTATCACTCAATTGAATTTCGCTATCTAAATCAATTTCTATAAATTCCAAATCATATTTCATACCATTATTTGCGTTATTTATAAAATCAATATATTTTTGAATTTGTTGAGAATTTTTGGGGTAATAAATTTTTAGACTTTTTTCTCTGCTTCCCATGGCGTTGTTTCTTGTATTTATAATGCCCCATAATCCTGCGATATGATCTACATGAGAATGAGTTAAAAATATTTTTTCTATTGAATATATTTTGTTGCCAAGCTTGGAACTTACACCTTCTCCGGCATCAAAAAGAATTCTGTTAGGTTTGTATAATATCCATGTTGAGTACAATGCTTTAGATTGAATTGTAAATTCCAAAATGTTTCCCTCCGTTTTTAAACTGATTTTACCTCTACAATAATTTCTCCTTTAACTCCCTGAGAAAGTTTAACTTTTATTCTGTAAAGTCCTAATTCTTTCAAATTAATTTTTTCATCAAACCACAATTTATCGAAATCAACTTTCGAAACCTCTTTAATTCTTTTAGCAACATCATTTGCAGTAACAGCTCCAAAAAGCTTTCCGTTTTCTCCAGCATTAGCTTTAATTTCATATTTATGTTTTGTTATCTCTTGAATTATATTTTCATTTTTCTTTTTTGCATTTTCTTTTCTTTGTTCTTTTACTTTTTGTTCGTTTTTAAAATGCTTTAATTCTCCCTCTTTTGCCTCTACGGCTAATTTTTTAGGTAGTAAATAGTTTCTGGCATATCCATCAGAAGCATTTACAATTTCACCCTTTTTTCCCACCTTCGGTACATCTTGTAATAATAAAACCTTCATATTACACCTCCAATTTATTTTTCTTCTTAAAATATTTTACCATATTTGAATTAAATTAACAAGAAAAAACCTCACATTATATAATGTGAGGTTTTGATTTTTAGTTATTTACATAAGGTAAAAGCATCATATGTCTCGATCTTAAAATTGCTTGACTTATAACTCTTTGATGTTTTGAACAATTTCCACTGATTCTTTTAGGAATTATTTTTCCTCTTTCATTAATATAATCGCTTAATAAATTCAAATCTTTATAATCAACATATTCTAATTTCATTGAACATAATTTGCATTTTCTTACTTTTCTTCTTCTTTTGAAAGCTGCCATTGTAATTCACCTCCACTATTAAATAGGCTTTTCATCAGTATTCAAATCGTCATCTAAATCTCCAAAAGGGTCTTCAAAATCCGGAAGATCTTGAGACATCATATCATCGTCAATATTTTTAATCCCTTTTGATTTGTTTTCATAACTATCTTCAACTTTTATCATATCATTGTAATTGGAATAATCCGAATTTTGTGTTTGAGATTTCTTTGTTTCCATAAAAGTAATTTTGTTTGCAGCTACTTCAGCTTTTTCTCTATTAACACCATCTCTATCAGTATATTTATTAATTCTTATACTACCTTCAACAAGAACAAGTTTACCTTTTGATAGATAATTTCCAACAAATTCAGATTGTTTGCCGAAAGAAACAATATTTATAAAATCAACTTCCTCATTATAATTTCTATCAACCGCAAGCCCAAAATTTGCTACATTAGTACCACTTGGTAAAGTTCTTATTTCAGGATCTCTTGTAAGCCTTCCAACAAGAATTACTTTGTTATATGAAATACTCATTTAAATCACTCCATAGGAGTTTCGATTTCTTCTTCAACAGGTTCTTCAACAGTTATGTTAGTTTCTTTCTTTTTTTCTTTCTTCTCTAAATCTTCTCTTCTAAAAGTTTGAAATCTCATAACTTCTTGAGTTATATGAAATTGTTCTTCAAGAATAATAATTTTTTCAGGGTCAGCTTTGTAAATATAGTATGTATAGTCGCCTTCTCTGTAATTACCATTTTGAGTTCTGAAAGCAAGTTTTCTTAAACCCCATCTTACTTCTTCAATAAACTCAGCACCTATTCTTTCTTCTAACCAACCTTTTACTTTTTGAATAATTTGATTTCTCATTTCTTCAGAAAGATCTGGTTTTACTACAAACATAGTTTCATAAATTCTTTTCGCCATTTTTAATACCTCCTCCCATAGATTTAGCCCCGTATGGCATTAGGAGCGGGACAACCTTTGTAATTATATCAGATTTTTTATACCTTTTCTACATTTTTACTAAAAAATTACATTTTTAGGTATATTTTAACATTTGCAGTTTTTAAAGAATTTGTATATAATTGATGAAAAGTTGGAAAGCTGAAAATTGGATTGAAAAAATATTAAAATTATTTTTATATTTGCCGCTTTTCGATTTTTTCTTTTTTCTTTTCATTTTTTGCATTTTCGATTTTTGCATTTTCTTTTCGCCTTTTTCTTTTCGTTTTTTGCTTCTAATGTAGTGTAACAGCCACGCTGAACTTTGCACGGCGTTACAGCACAGGCAAAAACATTCATCTTTTGCGTTAAACAATGGTTCAACAATGGTTCAACTATCGTTCCCAAGGAGGCACGGCGTTACATCACTTATGACAACGTTGGGCAGAAAACAATTGGTCAAGGAATAACGCTAAAACAAGCTTCAGTGTTTAATTCCCCTCTTGAGGGGTGGCAACCGAAGGTTGACGGGGTGGATTGGTTTTCGTAAATGCTTATAATAATGAAAATGAAGTAGTAAATAAAGATAAAATAAATCGCTCACAAGAGTTCAAATTTTCTAAAAAACAAATTTCGCTCTGAGAAAAAATGCTAAAAATAGCAAACTCGCTACGCTCAGACATGCTATTTTCTAAACGCATTTTATCATCCGCTCAATTGTTTTTTGACGAAAATTCTCAATTGTTCGCTACTTTATTTCATAATTATTTACTGTCAAAGCATTATAATAAAAAAATTTTATACCACTTGTCACTTTCAACATTTTAAACGCTTTTCCATTTAAACAATTAAACATTTTTTTTCTAATCAACTTTAAATCATATTTTGGAGGTTCAAAATGGAATATTTTAATTTAAAAAGAAGAAAACTAATATTTTCATTTCTAATAATTATTTTAGTCTTTATAATCGGATCAACAGGATTTATGATTCTTGAAGGGTGGTCCTATTATGACGCTATATTTTTTACACTTGTTACTTTAAGCACTGTCGGTTATACTATTCCTGAAACTGTTTCACAAGCAACAAAAATATTTACAACATTATTGATATTCTCGGGAATAACAGTTGTTATTTATTCTCTTACAAATTTAACTTCTTTTATAATAGAAGGAGAAATAAAAAATTTTTTGGGGGTTAGAAAAATGTTGAATAAAATAAAGAGAATGGATTCTCACTGTATAGTTGTTGGAGCAGGTAAAACAGGAACTTTTGTTATAAGAGATTTAATAAATCAAAAAAAAGAATTTGTTGTTATAGAAAAAGATGAAGAAGTCATTAAAAAGCTAAGAGAAAAGCTTAATTCAGATTTTGCTTATGTTATAGGAGATATAAAAGATGAAGACGTATTCGTTAAATCTGCTTTAGATAAAACGGAATTAGTTATTTTAACTTTACCTTCAGATGTGGATAATGTTTTTGCAGCATTGACAGTTAAATCAATAAATAAAAATATAAAGATTATTTCAAAAGCCAGCGAACCAGAATCAGTAAAAAAAATGTACTATGCAGGCATAGATAAAATAGTAATCGATTCTGAAATAATTGGCAGCAGATTATCTATTCTGGCAACGAATCCTTACGTAGTTAATTTTTTAGATTCTTTTTTGAAAACTGCGGATAAAGAATTGAAAATGGAAGAAATAGAAATTCCTAAAGATTCGTGGATGATAAACAAATCTTTAAAAGAAATCGCTTTGCCTAAAATAGTAGATTTAATAGTTATTTCAATAATAAAAAATAAAAATGAAAACATTTTTAATCCTGGAGCGAATACTATTATAAATTCTTCAGACAAATTAATAGTTCTTGGAGAAGAAGATAAAATAGAAAAACTTATAGAGTTAGTTAATGAAAATAAAAATAAAAATATTTGAGAGATAAATTTACTTATCTCTTAAACCGTAAGTTTTATTTACATCTTGTACAAAAATTATACCGTTTCCAGGTTTATCGATTTCCATTTTTTCTCTTATTTCAGTAACAATTTTTTCCGTTTCTGAAATTTTTGAAAGAATTAAAACGATTTCTTTTTCGGGTTCTATTTCCATATTAAAAATTTTATTAGTTTCATGAATTCCTGATCCTCTTGCATTAATAATAGTTCCGCCAGTTGCCCCAGCTTGAATAGCAACTTCCATTACTAATTCACCCTTTCCCTTGTCTACAATTGTAAAAATTGAATTGAACATATTCTTGTTTTCACTCCTTTTTTCTGATTTTAAACTAAAATCATAATCTCCACACCCTAAAAAATTTGATACAGGTATTGTAAAAGCTATTCCATGATTAGGTTTTTTTAATTTTAAAGCATTTTCAATTTCTTTAAGAGCTTTATCTGTGTTATTTTTATTTGCTATCATCAATACAACTTCTCTTCTAATATCGTTTAAACCCAAAAATTCTAAAAGAGTATTTTTGGCAGTTCCCCTTGCCAATAAAATAGTTCCGCCATTTATGCCATTATTTTTCGCAATTTTTAAAGATTTACTCGCTTGACCAAAATTTATTATTAAGCAAACTAATTCATACTCAAATATCATATTATTATTCATTATTTTTAACTCCTCTTTTTTCAGATTTAACTTTAAAAATAAATCCCAATATTTGAAGAGAGATTATTGGAGCAAGTGCTACCAATGCAATCATACCAAAACCATCTATTAAAACATTCGCATTTTCATTTCCTGAAGCTATTCCGTTAATAAAAGCCAATATAAAAGTCGCCGTCATTGGCCCAGTTGCTACACCCCCAGCATCAAAAGCTATACCAACAAATAACTTTGGAGCAAATATACTCATTATTAGAGAAACCACATAACCAGGCAATAGATAATGCCAAAGTTGAATTCCGGGTATCGTTATTCGTATTACAGATAAAGCTACAGCAAAACCAACACCTATTGAAAGAGCCGTTAAAACAGCTTTTCTTTTTACATAACCACTTGTTATTTCTTCTATTTGATGAGTCAAAACGTAAACCGCAGGTTCTGCTATTATAGTAAATATGCCCAAAATGAACCCTATAATTATTACAACAAAATTATTATCGTATGATGAAAGTTGTTCTCCTAAAAAAGAACCAACATCCATAAATCCGCCGTTAACTCCTACTAAAAATAAAAATAATCCTAAAAAAGAATATAAGAATCCAAAAATAATTTTTCTAAAAGCTCTAATATCTAATTTGAAAGAAAAAATTTGTAATATTAATAACATAATTAATAATGGCAATAAAGAAAATAGACTTTCTTTTAAAATTGAAGGAATTAAATCAAAAAATGAATTAACCGATGAAATATTTTCAGAACTATTTGAAACGATTTCTTCAGAAAAATTGATAGATTTTGAAAATAAATTTAAAATCATCACAGCAATTATAGCACCTGATGAAGCAATTGCAATCAAACCAAAACTATCTTTTTCAGAAGCTTTACTATCTTTTTTTAATTTTGAAATACCTACAGAAAGTGCAAGAATAAAAGGAACAGCCAATATTCCTGTAGTAGCGCCCGAAGTATCAAAAGCAATTGCTAAAAATTCTGGCGTAGTGAATAAGCTCAAAATAAATATTATTAAATATAGTAATATCAATAATTTATATAAAGGTAAATTAAATATTATTCTTAAAAATCCTACCGATATCATAACAGCTATTCCAACAGATACAACGATTAAAATACTCAAGCTTGAAATAACTCCAGAAGTTACGAAATCTATTTGATTTGCTAATACTAATAATCCTGGTTCTGCAATTGAAATAAAAAAACCAAGTATTAATCCTGATAATAAAATTATCCAGAGTTTATTTTTTCTAGCTATAGAAGATCCTGTAAGGCTTCCTAAAGGAGTTATTCCTATATCAACACCAACTAAAAAGAAGGATAAACCCAAAATTATCATTAATGAGCCGATAAAAAAATTAAATAGCATATGATTTTCTATTGGTGTGATCGTAAAATTCAGCACCATAACGATTATTACGATTGGAATTACTGCGAGTAGATTATCTTTAATTTTTTGAAAAAGTATACTCAATTTAAAATCACGCCCTTAATTTTTAAGTTGGTTAGTAAAAATAATTGAAAAAAAGAAACATTTCTAAAGTATTTTTGAGCCGTTTAATGCTTTGACAGTAATATGGATAAAATAAAGTAGCGTAATTTGTTTTTTAGAAAATTTGATCTTGTTCGTGTTTATTTTATTCAGTATTTACTACTTCATTTTTGGGAACGATAGTTGAGCAATCGTTTAACCATTGTTTAACCATTGTTTAACGCAAAAGATGATGTTTTTACCTGTGCTGTAACGCTGTGCAGAAAACGCGTGGCTGTTACACTACATTTAAAAGCGAAAAGCGGTAATTATCAAAACTTGTTTTGATTTTTTTCTTTCCAAGATTATTATATAATAATGACATTTTGTAAAGACTAAAAAAATCAAAAAAACAGGCTTTAAAGCCTGTTTTAGATAGTGTAAGTTTCTATCAAATTATCATAATCATCATACCAAAATGTACATTATTCAAATATTTTGTTATCTTTTAAAATCTTTCCAGTTAAATATAATGATTTCTCTTTTTTAATATGTTTATTAGATAAAATTGGTAGTTTTTATAATCAAAATTCTGATAAATCTCTGATATATATGATTAAAGTTTTTTGCTAATAGCTTTATTTTTAATCTTTATAAATGACAAAATAAGGAATTGGAAATCCTTCGTTGTATATTCCTTTTATCACTTCATCAGAAAAATAATATATATTTTTTCCTCTGTACGTACCGTCAAAATTTTTTAAGGATGTTAAGGGGTCATAAATTTGAAAATAAATTTTATCTTCTGCTTTTACATATCCTTTTATTATAAAAGAATGATACCAAACTTCTTCAGGCGAGGTTGTATTTACTCCTGTTTTATTTATTAATCCTGGAACATAAGATATATTTTGCATTGCAACTGTTACAAGCAATATATTACCTTCATCTAAACTATCCAATAAATTTGTTTTTACATTTTCATTTGCTTCTTTAATATCAAATTTTATATCATAAAAATGAAAATACTCATAAACTATATAATTGTCCCATGCTTTATCTATGTCAAATTGTAAAAACAAATTTCTCGCTTCTTCCCCGTTTGTGATAATTTGTCTATTATACCAGTTAACTGCCATTGCGGCTGATGTTGGTACGCAATTAATATTTGCAAATTCTCCAGTATTATATTGCGTTTCATACCATTTTATATCAATATCATTTGATACATATTTTTTTATATTTTTTCCTAAACCCCAAATATCTGAATATTCTTTTAATAGTTCACTATGTATTTTTTCTTCTATTTCTAGGCTATAATCTTTTGCAATATAATTTTCTTTTATTGATTCATTAAATATATCATATATTCCGTTAAAAGAATTAATCCCTATAAACAAACCAACAAATGTATTACCTTTTACTTCTCCTAAAAATTTTGAATTAGTTATTTTGCCTTTGTTTGTGCCTGCTACCCCTCCTATACCAACATTTCCTTCTACTAAACTTTTAGATATGTTGTCTATAATTTCCCCTGAGTTAAAATTGAATCCAACTATTCCCCCGATTTCCTTTTCGCCTTTTACATTACCAGATGATTCAGAATTTTTAATTAAATTACCATTATATCCTGAAACTCCTCCTACATAAGTATTTCCAAAAATATTTGCAAAGGATTTGCAGTTAATAATTGATCCAGTATTTGAAGGGTTTGTACCCGCAATTCCTCCTGTAAAGTAGTTCCCATTTATTTCTCCTTCTGAAGTGCAATTTTTAACAGTTCCATCATTCGCACCAACTATTCCTCCTATTGATGCGTGACTTTTTATTTTATCATTATTTTTATCTACATAATCAAATAAACTTTTTATTATAACTTTAGAAGTACAATTTTCTATATTCCTTAAATTACGTCCTGCGATTCCTCCTATACCAAAATATAAAATATCTTCTGTAGAGTCATCATCTAAATAATGTACAACTATATCAGAATCACAATTTATAATTTCTCCATTGTTAATACCCGCAATTCCTCCAACTAATGCTTGACCTTTAACTTTTATTTTTGAATATGAATCCAATACTGCTGACTTTTCATCTGAAGATCCTATTAATCCTCCAACTCTTTTTATTCCTTTTATTAAACCATAAACAGAAACATTTTTAATAGTTCCCGAATAATTATGACCGGCAATAGCTCCTACTCTATTATATCCATAAATATTTACATTGTTTAATTTAATATTTTTTATTATTGCTCCATCTTCTAAATATCTAAATAATCCGACAAAAGTTTCATCTGGCTTATTAATTGTAAGATTGTCTATTATATAATTATTTCCATTATATGAACCAGCAAAAACTATATTATCTTCATGTTTAAAGTCAACTACTCTTCCAATAGGCTCCCAATTATCATAGGTGGATAAATCAATATCATTTATCTGTTTGAAATGTTTATCCATATAGTTTCTAATGTTATCTAATTGTTCAGCAGAAGAAATTAAGTAAGGGTCATCTATTGTTCCAGTTCCGCCAGCAAAATTGATACTTAATGTAATTAAAGATAATAGTATAAAAAGTGTTGTTAGTAATTTTTTCATATTAAATAACCTCCTATTGAAAAAAATTAAAATTAAGTATTATCTTATTATTCATTTTTTCCCATAATAAGAAAGGATAACTTTTGTCTTCTTCTATTCCCCATACATTTTCAAAATCCCAACCAATAAAAGTCGCTTTTTGTTTCATTTCATGTTCTTCTTTCATTGCAAAAATATAATCACTTTTTCCAGATTTGTAATAATCAAAATATATACTATCATATTTACCCTCATCTTTTCCTATTAAAGCATTTGTGTATATTCCACCAACAACATTTGAAATTGAGTAACTATTTATTACTTTTCCTACAAAATATTGATCTTGATTATTTAATCCTATAATACCCCCAACAAAAGTCTTTCCTGATACTTCTCCTTTAGAGTAAGAATTTTTTACTTCGGAAAAATTAATTCCTGCAATACCCCCTATATAAACTTCTCCTCTAACATGTCCTTCTGAAAAAGTTTCGGTTATCATACCTTGATTAATGCCAGTAATTCCACCAATAAGATACGCCCCTTCTATCGATCCTCTTGAAAATGATTTGTATATAATTCCTGAATTTCCTCCTGCAATACCCCCAACTCTTTCTTTTCCAGTTATTTTTACATATGATTTAGATTCTAATACTTCAGACCTTCTATTAAACAATTCTTGATTAAACCCTAATAAACCACCTATATAAAAATTTCCTGTAACCTCTCCTTCAACCATGCAATTTTTAATTTTACCTTGATTAATTCCGGATAATATTCCAACATAATTGTTACCATTAACTTTAGCATTTTTAATAGTTATATTTTTAACCTCTCCTATTGAAAGGTTATTAGGAATTAATCTAGTTTGTATAAACCCAAATAAACCAACTGAATCTTCATTTGGCTTATAAATAATTAAGTTTGATATTTTATAACCATTACCGTCATATGTTCCATAAAATCCTCTTCCTATTCCTAAAGATGTATGGTATGTTCCAATAGGTTCCCAATTATCATAGGTGGATAAATCAATATCATTTATCTGTTTGAAATGTTTATCCATATAGTTTCTAATGTTATCTAATTGTTCAGCAGAAGAAATTAAGTAAGGGTCATCTATTGTTCCAGTTCCGCCAGCAAAATTGATACTTAATGTAATTAAAGATAATAGTATAAAAAGTGTTGTTAGTAATTTTTTCATATTAAATAACCTCCAATAAATTAATTAACCATATATAGAAATCAAATGCTCATAAGATTTCTGTATATGCATATAATTATTTTTAATTCATCATTATCTTTTGATTCGATAACATAATCATTAAAAAAAATTAAAGAGTGAGTTTTAATGTTTTCGTAATTATATTCTTGTAATTATTTTTTTCTAAGTAAAATAATAAACACATTAAAATATTATCATATCATACAGATTAAAAAAACAGAAAAAAAGTTTAAAAAAAGAGTTTTATCGAGAATTATAATTGTTTAAGCATTTAAATCTCATTATTTCTTTTAATTAAATTTAAATTAATTTTCATTACTTTTTTTACAAAAAAACTTTTCTAATAATATTTTTATACTGATGTTCAATCTTAATTTTTCTAAAATTCTTTTTAATAAAGGATAATAGCATTTTTGGGTCGTTTGTAGTGTAGACTTTTGTCTCTGCTGAAAACCTTTTTATTAAAGAAAAACAAGAGTTAACATTTTGTTCAGGTTGAACCTCAGTTTATAATGCTTTGACAGTAAATATGGATGAAATAAAGTAGCGAGCAATTGAGAATTTTCGTACAAAAAACAATTGAGCGAATCAAAAAATGCGTAAGAAAATAGCATGTCTGAGCGT
>CAYZNB010000043.1:6746-20036 GCA_964478535.1 uncultured Thermotogaceae bacterium | reverse complement strand
CGGAGGTGGTTTTTAATGTTTAAAGATTCAAAAACTTACTTTACCGGTTTTGATAAATTGAATAAAGAGCTTAAGTACGTATTTCAGGAATCTATTAATAAAATATAAAAAGGGGGTGTAGACATGAGAGAAGAAAAAAGAAATCGTAAATTAAATTTGACTGTTTTTGATAGACTTGATAATGAAATGAAAGAGGTTTTTTATGAGAATTTAAGAAGAATGTAGTTTTCAATATTTTAAGGGAGGGATTTAACATGAGTAAAAATTATAATAATATTAGAGTAATAGATAAAATAGATTGTGATACTAAAAACGTGTTCTTTAAAAGTATTAAAAATTTCTGATTTTCAAAATCCCTAAAAAAGTATAAAAAAATCCGCATATATGCGGATTTTTTTATACTTCAACTATTATGCCTGTTTTGAAATCTAAAAATTTTTCTGCTAATTTTTTTTCAAGTGTTTCTCTTACATATCTTTCTGTGCAATTTGAAGGCGCTAACAAAAGATTTGGATGTTTTTCTTTTAATAGATTAAAGTTTTCTTGAGTCATTCTTTCGTATGAATTATATAAGGTGAATCCTCCTATTATCATATGTATTTCATATTTAAACTTTTTTTCTATTCCTCTTACCAATTGTTCTAATCCATAATAAGAGCATCCTGTAATTATTACTAATCCTTTTGTGGTAGAAATAATTAATGATTGCTCAGTTACTTCTTTTCCTATTCCGCCGGTTGAGTGAATTTCATAATCTAAGGTTGTCGCTTCTCTTATTTCCATTGGTGTGTGTCCTAATTTTTTAGTTCTTTTATACAATGTTTTATCTTGCAAGTTTGGAATTACTACATGACCTATTATATAATGTTCTAAAACATATTCTAATGCTCCTGTGTGTTCAGGATGATCGTGAGATATAAATAAAAAATCTAATTTTTTTAAGTTAGGTTCGAGTAAACTAATATTAGTAGCAAATGCTTCTGCATCTTTTCCAGTGTTGAATAAAATTGTTTGATGTTTTGTTTTTACTAAAGCTGAAAATCCTGAACTTTTAGAAAATTTTTCGTTTGATACTTCACTGTCCATTATTCCTGTTACTTTTACTTCCATTAAAACGCCTCCATTTATTATATGATTTTTTCAAGTAGATTTATTTCATCGAATGTTCCGTATATTATTACTTCGTTTGTTTTTGAATGATATACTGTTTTTTTAGAAATTTTTCCAAATTTTTTAATTTCAATTTTTTGATTTTCAGAAAAAATTAGTTTTAAATATTTTTCGCCTATTTCAATTGTTTCTATTCCTTTTTCAGATGATTTGAGTCTTATTTTTGCGTATCGGAGTAAATTAATTGTTTCTAATGGGATGTTACCAAATCTGTCTTTTAATTCTTTTTCAAGTTCTTTTAATTCTTCTAAATTATTTAAAACAGATATTCTTCTATAAAAGCGCATTCTTTCAAATGAATTTTCAATGTATGTTTCTGGTATTATTATAGAGCCTTTTATTCCTTTAATTTCAGTATAAATTTTTTGAATATTTGTTTTTTCTTCTGTTTCATTTTGATTCATTAATAATAATTCATTGTTTAATATGTTTTTATACATGTTTAATCCTACAGAGTTTATTTTCCCTTTTTGATCAAATCCTAAAAGATCTCCATATCCTCTTATTTCCATATCTCTTATTGCAAGTTTTAATCCACTTCCGGGTTCATTATATTTTTTGATAGCGTGAAGTCTTTCCATTGTATCTTTATTAGGTGTTTCGTTTTTTAAAAGAAAGTATGCAAACGCTCTTTTTGAGGCTCTTCCAACTCTTCCTTTTAATTGATAAAGTTGAGATATTCCGTATCTTTGCGAATCGTCTACGATCAATGTGTTAGCATTTGGTATATCTATTCCATTTTCTACTATTGTTGTTGCTATTAATACATCTAATTCACCTTTATAAAAAGATTCTATAGTTTTTTTGAATCCAATTTTATTCATCGTTCCGTGTGCAAAATCAATTTTTACTTCTGGAACAAGTTTTTTTAAATCTTCATATACTTTTTTTATGTCGTTGACTCTATTATGGACATAAAGAACTTGTCCGCCCCTTGATTTTTCCCTTAATATTGCGGTTCTTGTAAGTTTTTCTGTGTAATTTCCTATGTATGTTTGTATTGGAAGTCTTCCAAATGGCGGTGTTGAAATTTTTGATATTTCTCTTAATCCGCTTAAAGACATGTACAATGTTCTTGGTATTGGTGTTGCACTCATCATTAAAAAATTTACACCTTCATTTAATTTCATGAATTTTTCTTTTTGCATTACACCAAATCTTTGTTCTTCGTCTACTACAACTAGGCCTAGATTATAAAAGGTTATTTTTTCGTTTAAGAGTGCGTGTGTTCCTATTAATATATCTAATTTCCCTTCTTTAAGGTCTTTTATAAGTTTTTCTTTTTCTTTTGGTGTTTTCATTCTGGTTATTAATTCTGTTTTTATTCCAAAACTTTCAAATCTTTCTTTAAATGTTTTGTAATGTTGGTTTGCTAAAATTGTTGTCGGAGCTAATACGACTGATTGATAACCAGAAACTGCTGTTTTAAAAGCTGCTCTCATTGCAACTTCGGTTTTACCAAATCCAGCGTCTCCTACTAACAGTCTATCCATAGGTTTTTCGGATTTAAGGTCTTCAAATATTTCTTTTATGCTTTTTAGTTGATCGGATGTTTCTATATAAGGAAATGTTGATTTGAATTCCTTTTCTAATTCATAGTCTCCTTCTATTATTATGCCTTTTTGAGTTTCTCTTAATGCGTACATTTTTACAAGTTCTTGAATTTTTTGTCGAATTTCTTCTTGAACTTTCTTTTTTGTGTTTTTCCATCTGTGATTAGAAAGACTTGATATTTTGATATTCTTTTCTTCACCTATATATTTTGATATTTTTTCTAATCTTTCTGCGGGAACTAAGACTTTTGAGCTATCTGAATATTCTATTGTCAAATATTCTCTTAATCCTAATGCTGTTTGCGTTTTTTTTATCCCTTTAAATATTCCTATACCATATTCTTCATGTACGACATAATCATTTTCTTTTAAATCATCCCAGTCTATAAGTGGTAAATAATCTAAGTTTATTTCTTCTTCAGAGTTTTTGATTTTTCTAAGTTCGATATTTTTTTTGAAGTTAAATTCTATTTCTTCGTATTTTAAATTTTTTATTATTTCTACTGGTAATCCAGAGTAAGCTTTATAAATATATTTTTTTAATTTCGAATCACACATTTCAAGACATTCTCTTTCTTTTTCTGCAAATGTTTCAATTACTTCTTTTTTATTTACTATATAAATTTGATAATTATTTTTTATATAAGTAAGTAAACTTTCTTTATCTTGATAAAAAAAAGCTGGTAAACTTTGAAAATGCTCAACCTCCAGAGTGACATTTTCAATTTCTTTTTTAAGTTTTTCGAATCTTTTTTCGAATATATCAAAATTATTTTTATTAAATTTAATTTCATGCCCTGAAATTAAATCAAATTCTTCAATGGTTTTTATTGATTTTTGTGTATTCGGATCAAAAAAAGTCATTCTGTCTATTGTATCATCAAACAATTCTATCCTAACAGGAAATTTATAATTTGGAAGATATATATCTCTGATAAATCCTCTTTTACTATATTCTCCTGTGCTGTAAACTTCTTGTTTTAATAAATATCCCATTTCATTTAAATCATAATCAAAATTATCATTTAGTTTAATTGATTTTATAAAAAAATCTTTTTTAGGTACTGTGAATCTCGTCAATGCTCTTAATGTTGAAAAAATTATTTTTGGTTCAGTAGTTTTTAAAAAAGTATTGTATAAGATATTCATTCTTTGTTTTTTTATTGTAGCTGATAAATCTATGTTTTCAAATGGAAATATATCAAAATCTGGAAAATATAATATGTTTTCCGTTAAATCAAAATCTATATTTAAAAATTCTGGTAATATTATAAGAGAATTTTCATTTCTGACTTTTAAACTTTCTATTATTTTTTCTATTATGATTATTTCACCTCACTAAAAATCGGTCAATATGACCGATTTTTTTAGTTTTCTATAAATTTCACGTGTTTTTCTTTATTTGTTTTGTTTATAAATACTACTCCGTCTGAAAATTTATTAGGTAGTTGATTATATACTATTATAAAATATTCTTTTTTCCATATATATTTAAGTTTATCACCTATTGGAATCTCTCTTAAAAAACCTAATATTGAAATGTTAGATATAGGAATTTTTTCATCTTTTGCTAGTTCTTTTGCGAGTGTTACTATGTTTTCTTTTTCAACCGTCTTTTTTAATTGTTTGATAACGTTTTTTACAATAATTCTTTTTAATTCGCCATTTTTAGCTTTACAATCAAATAATTTTATTTTTTTCGATTCAATATTATTAAAAAAATGGTTTTCTTTTTTTAAATTTGGAATTTCTATTTTTAAATTATCCTCTTTTTTATTTATCACAAAATTTATTCTCGATTCTTTTTTTATTATATCTAATAATTCAGGTGTTTCTATAGTTATTTCTTTATAAAAATCTTCGTCTTTTTTTTCGTTTTTTATATCTTCTGAAGAGTTATTAAGTTTTATATCGAAATCTTTAAAACTTAAATTTTCGAAATGGAAATCAACATCTAAATCATTATCGGTTTCAATTTTTATTTCAGTGAACTTTTCGGTATTTATTTTTGTATAAAAAAGTATATCATATTCAAATATGTTTAATTTTCTTCTGAAGAACATATATGACTCAACGCTTCTTTCAACCTTGAAAATGGTTCGTATAAATCAAAATAATCAGAAAAATTTTTTATTTTTTCAAAAATTTCAGATGTAATTTCTTTTGATGATTGTATTTTTAACCCTCTATTTGGTGAGGTTATTATTGCTCCTTCGGTTCCTTTGAAATGATTTTCTGATTGATTATACGTTTCTTTTAAAAATAAAAGATTTTTATCTGTTTCAACAAATTCAATTATTTCTGAATCATCTACAAATATGAAAGATAATTCTTTTTCTTCTGAAAGAAGTTTTTTACCTATTATTTCAGAAGCTAAATAGCTTTTTAAATTATTTCCAAAAATAATTTTTTGTATTTTTCCTGGTTGTATAGGTGTTGTGTACTTAAAAGATAATGGTAGACCTTTTTCATTAACTATTAATAGTCCGCCTGAATACTTTTCATTTTCAGATTTGAATATAGTAAAATAAGCTATCATAATTTCTCCCCCTAAAGTCTTATATCAAGGATATTACCACGATATTCATCTATTTTATATTTTTTCCCACTTTCAGGATTTTTGTTATTTTTTTTTGATTTATAAACTAAAGGTTCATTTTTTCCATCTTTATCAATATTTTTTTCTTCGGTATTTTCTTGTTCTTTCACTTGTTTTAATTTTTCTCTAAATTGCAATGCTTGTTTAGCTAAATTAACCATTCTAGTTGCGTCTTCTTGAGCAGAGATAGATTGAATGTTGTTTGCAACATCTATAGTTTTATTCATTATCAATAATTCATTATGCAATTGAGACATTTTAATCATCTCCCTCCATTTGTTTTTTTAACTTTATCAAAATGGCTGTATGTATTTGAGAAATTCTAGATTCACTTACATTTAAAACGGCTCCTATTTCTTTAAAAGATAATTCTTTTTCATAATATAAGGATAATACTATTTTTTCTTTTTCTTTTAAATTATCTATTTTTTCTTTTAATTTTTCCTTAAGAATATCATTCATTGCGATCATTTCTGGATCATTTTTTTCTTCGTTATCATAAGAAAAAACATCTTCGTTTTGCAAAAAATAAGCATCTAATTGAAATATTTGACTTTTTTTTACAGATAACTTAATTTTATTCAGGTCTTCTTCTGAAATTCTTAATTTTTGAATTATTTCTTCATCATTTAATATATCGTCCTCTTGTAATGAAAATATTAGGTTTTCGTATTCTTTTACAAGGTGTCTTACTTCTTTTGGTAACCAGTCTATTTTTCTTAAATAATCCAACATAGCTCCTTTTATTCTATTTAATGCATAAGTATAAAAAGTAGCATTTTGATCTGGGTTGTATCTTTCATAAGATTGTAAAAGCCCTATTACACCTTCTTGAATTAAGTCATCTATCTCGACATTTTTTGGAAGAGATGAAGCCATGTTTATTGCCAATGCTTTTATTTTAGGCAAAAAATTTTTTACTATTTGATCCTTATCAAGTGGATATTTCAATGTTTTCACCCTTTATATTATTAATATTTCAACTTTTTCTCCACCACCGACTTTTTTTATTTGAAGATTCCCGCTTTGTAAATCATATTCTATACTTCTTGCTCTGTTTCCGGCAATTTCTTCAGAAATAATTTTTATATTTTTAGATTTAAGTATAGATTTCACCGCTTCTATATTTCGCTTTCCAATATCCATTGATTTGCTTGAGTTTCCGAACATAGCTGCTCCGCCAGCTATTTTTGCTTCAAGGTTTCTCATTTCTCCGCCTTGTTTGAGTATACCTTCAAGAACTAATTCTATTCCTGTATCAGCATATTTTCCAGGTTTTATATTTTCTTTGGAGTTGTTTTGGGGAAGCATAACATGAACCATTCCTCCTATATTTTTAGCTTTATCTCTTATACATACTCCCACACATGAGCCTAGTCCTAATGTGACTATTATCATTGGGGCTTTTTCCGAAATATATTCTCCTATACCTATTATTTTTTTATTCATAATTTGATCCCCAGCCTTATTTGAATTTAGTCATTGTCTATTCCCAGTCCCAATTTTCCTAATAACTGTTTTAAACTTTTTTCATCCGGTATATAACTAATATACCCTAAAATATTCTTACCATAATTTTCAACTTTCATATCAGTTTCTATAAGAAGTATGTAATCTTCTCCTTCAGAGTTAATCAAAGAAACTTCTGCAACTACCGCAGCTACCATATCAACCACAACATTCGGCGGCATTGAATGAATATTAAATCCTGTAAATGAAGATAGAGATACTATATACGAGCTACACATAATATTTCCTAATTCTCCAATTGCTGAAGTTGTTATCTCATCAAGTTGTGTAAGATCTTCTGGTCTTGGTAACATCATCATTTCAAGTAACTTTTTAATATCTTCTGCACCTACTAAAAATAGTATTGCTCCGCTTAACTCACCTTCAACCCCTATCATTGCTCCAGCAGTGATTTCTTCTGGATTAATAAATTTTTTCCATAAATCAGACATTGGAACAACTGTAACATCTGGAACATTTATATCAACTTTTTTATCTAACATCATTGATATTGACGTAGCAGCATTTCCTGCACCTATATTACCAAGTTCTTTTAACGCGTCTAATCTTATTTTATCTATGTTGTCATATAAAGACATTTTCCCAAGCCCTCCTTAAATTCTTTTATTTTTTTTAGATGATTCTATTTGATATTTGAAAACGAATTTTACGATTTCTTTTTCTTCATTATATGAAACATCTTCAAATTTTATTCCGTATATTCCTTCGTTAAATTCAGTTTCTCCTATTTTTCTTATTACGGAACAAGGTTTGTTCTCAAATTTCATTTCATTTCTAAAATTTATATTTACTAAAATTTTTTCGCTATTTTTTAAGTTTTCTTTTGCAACAATTGATATTCCACCCGCACTAAAATCTTTAGAAACAAATCGATATTTTTTAGGTTCTTCGTTTTTTTCATATTCTTCAGTTTTATATAAATATCCTTCTTCTACTATAGATACTCTAACATGTATTCTTCTCTGAACTCTGTATATAACTTCAGGAACGTTTACTGTTAAATATCTTACATTTCCTTCTTTGCCTTTTCCAGTAATTTTACTGCTAAATAAAAATACTGCATTACTTGAAAAAACTCTTATCTTAACTTCTGTTCCACCAAAAACTCTTATAAAAGTTCCTTTATAAATAGGAACTCCTATTCTTGCTATTTGAATTGAAGGATCATACTCCAAAATTATACTTCTATATCTTCCAGGAGCATTTTTATCTAAAACTTCAATTTCTAATGGCATATTGACTGACAGATTCAATTTTGAATAGACTTTTTCTAAAAAGCTTGACATTTTCCACCCCTAATTAAACATAATATTCATATATATCTGTAAGTATTTTTTTCAATTTTTCTGAACTTTCTTCTATTTGAATAATGTATTTTTCAAGATTAAAAATTTCATCTCTTTTGAATAATACTTTTCCAGATAATTTTAAATTTTCATCATTTTTTATTTTTATATTAACTTTTTCATGATTTATTTTTGTGTTTGAAAAAATTAATACTGAAAAAATATTTTTTTTGTTGTAATCTAAAATTACGCCTCTATATTTCTCGTCTATAATTACTGGAAGCATAACGGGAACCCTAAAATCTTTTCTTTTTGAAATATACTGAAAATCTGTCTTTAATTTAACTTTTAAAGCTTCTTCAGTTATATTTACTATATTTCCACTTAATTTGAACACACCATTACAATAAACTTCTATATTAATTATATCGTTTAATGTAAAATCAGCTTTTGGCTTTACTAAGTGTATTTCTAACTTATTAAAATTAATTATTTTTGTTTTTCCATTAAAATTTTTTGAAAAAAATTCTATTGTATTTCCCCTATACAATGAAAGTTTTAATAAAATATATATAAATTCTTTTCTCATATTATCTCACTTCAATACCAATAATTTTTTTAAATCTTTCAGTAAAACTTAATTTTTTTGTTCTTTTATTGTTTGTTATATCATCAACAAGAATTTTTAAATTTTTTGAAAAAGCGTTGTTTTCTTTGTATCTTACTATTGGTATTTGCCTTTTGACACTTTCGTGTATTGATTTTTCATGTACAAATTTGTAAAAATTATTTATATCTTTATTTAAAAAATTTTTAACTGTTTTTCTTAATACTTCTTCTACAGATCTTATTTCAGATTTATCAGTAATCATATTTAAAATTACATCAAGTTCTGAATCAACGTCTAGCATAGATAATGCTTTTATAAGAGTATAAGCATTAACTATTGCTGTAGGTTCGGGCACAGTTACAAGAAATATTTTATCTGAAGCAAGATAAAAATGTATTAATTTATCTGAATAACCTGCTCCTGTATCAATTATAACATAATCATGTTTTCTTGCCAAGGCAAGAAACTCTTGAGCCATTGTTCCATTAAAATTATTTTGAAATAATTTCCAGTCTTTAAAATCAAATCCTGTACTTATTACGTTAACTCCAGAATCAGTTTCATGAACACAATCTTCAATAGAAATTTTTCCGTCAATATAATCACTCAACGTTTTTTTTACAGTTTTTCCTAAAAGTATTGATGCATTTGCAAAACCCGCATCAGAATCAAAAAGAAGGACTTTATTTTTTCTAAGAGCAAGTTCACTGCTTATATTTACAGAAAAAACAGATTTTCCTACTCCTCCTTTTCCTCCAGAAATAGTTATTATTTTTGTTTCGGCATCTTGAAAATGTTTTCTCAAATTTTCAGCCTGATCATGATAATTATTACTCATTGAAATACCTCCTCAAGCAAAACCTCTATATAAGCGGCCGCATCAAATCGTTTTATATCATCAGGTACTTTTTGACCGTCCGTAATAAAAAATACGGGAACTTTTGAATTATTTAATACTGAAAACATTTGTCCGTAAGACGATGTTTCATCTATTTTTGTAAAAATTATTCCGTTAGGATTTGCAATTGAAAACTTTTCATATATATTTATTAAATCCTTTGTTCGCGTATTTGAATTTAATAATAACAATTTTATATCGGGTTTTATAGTATCTATAAATACTTTTAATTCACCGAGCTGAAGATCATTTTTATGGCTTCTTCCTGCAGTATCTATAAATATCACATCATAATCTACTAGCGATTCCAAAGTTATTTTCAAATCTTTCGGAGTATAACAAACCTGTGCTGGAATTCCCATAATATCTGCATAAATTTTTAGCTGATCGGCTGCTGCTATTCTATAAGTGTCAATAGTAACGATAGCAACTTTCTTATTATTTTTTTTCTCCATTGCTGCAAGTTTAGCAATTGTAGTAGTTTTTCCTACCCCGGTAGCTCCTACAAGCATTACTTTACCTTTAAAAAATTCTTCTCTCTTGCTAAAAGAATTTTTTAATAATTCAGAAAAAATATTTCTTATCTGATTATCATTTTTCCAATCATCTTCTATTTTTATATTTTTTATTTTTTCAAAAAAATCATTTATTAGGTTATCATCTAAATCTATATTTTTTAAGGCCATTTTTAAATCATTTCTATTTTGTGCTGAGCCGTCTATTTTATTATTTAAAGAATAAATCATTTTTTTTAATTCATCGATATCTTTATTTGTTTTTTCTTCTTTAAAATTATTTTTTTCTTTTCCAATTTCTGAATAAGTTGTTTTTTTATCATCATATTCTGCAGTATTTCTATAAAAACTATCTGCCGAATGGTCTATTTTTTTAGATACTTCTCTTTGTGCCCTTATAAAATCTAAAAGTTCCCTCTCAGCATTTTCAGATTTTGATTCTGCAGATTCTTCTTTTTTGTTTTTTTCAATTCTATCATTTAATCTCTTGTTTCTTTCTAACATTGATTTCATATTATACATATCATTTTTATTAGCATTAGTTTCTTTATTAAAATTTTCTTCTTTTGAATTTTGCTCACTTAATACAGTCACTTCAAGATATTTTTCGCCTCCAATACCTAAAAAACCACCTTTTTTTACTTTTTTTGTATCTAATATGTAAGCATCATCACCGAATTCCATTCTAATTTTTTCCATAGCTTCAGAAATAGTTTTAACATGATATTTTTTTACTTTCATTTTTTACCTCCTTAAAAAGATACAACCATATCTACATTAAGTGCTATATCCCCTGGAACTTCTTCATATGAAATTATACTTATATTTTTCACAAATCTTAATACTAATCTAGATAAAGGATATCTTATACTTTTAGAACATATTAATACAGGATTGTATCCTTTCATCATAAGATTTTCAAGACTTTGAGAAATTTTTTCAATTAATAAATTACTATATTCTGGTTCTAAAGCTATATAAGTTTCTTTTTCTCCTTCTTTTAAAGATTCAAGAATTTTTCTTTCTATTATTGAATCTAAAGCCGCTACATGAAGCATCATATCAGAAGATTTAAGTGCATCGCATATTTGTCTCCCTAAAGAAATCCTAACTTCTTCATATAGTCTTTCGGTATCTCTGCCATATTTATCTGTACACTCTATAAGATTTTCAAAAATAATGGGGAGATTCCTAATTGAAATTCCTTCATATAATAAATTTTTTATTATTGTTTTTAATTCATGCATTTTCAATAGATTAGGTATGAGCATATCTACAATAGATGCATTTTTTACCCTTAATCCATCTATAAGAATTTCTAATTCTCTTGTTCCAACTATCTCATAAGAATATCTTTTTATAATTTCAGAGAGATGTGTTGCAAAAACACTAGGTGCATCAACAACAGTGTATCCTAAGCTTACTGCTTTTTCTTTCACTTTTTCATCAATCCAATATGCATCAAGATCAAAAGAAGGTTCTTTTGTACTGATTCCAGAAATTTTTTCAGCAGCCATTCCAGAGTTAATAGCTAAAAGTCTATCTGGTATTAATTCAAATCTTCCTATTTCAACACCTTTTAATTTAATAGCATATTCGCTTGAGCTAAGTAAAACACTATCCCTTATTCTAACAGGAGAAATAACTATCCCCATTTCATATGCTATTTGCTTTCTTACTACTGTTATTCTATCAAGAAGATCTCCACCTTGAGAAGGATCTGCAAGTGGTATTAACCCGTATCCTATATCAACTTCAACTGTATCATTTTGAATAACTTCTGATACTTCCTCTGCTGAAGTTAAAGGTGGAATTACATTCTTTCTTTCAGTTGAAGACATATCTTGTTTTTTAGAATCAGATGATTGTTTGGGAACATAAGAAGCTCCTGCCATTTGAAATGAAGCATTTTTTTTCTCATTTTGTCTTTCAGCAAAAAATAAAGATAGTAAACCTCCACCTAATAAAAGTGCTGGTAACACTGGAAGTGGGGTTAATAATCCTAAAGCAAGTACGAGTGCTCCAGAAAGAGCTATTACTTTTCTTTCATTAGTTAGTTCTCTTACTACATCTTGTCCGAAATTATCTTTTGAGGCTGCTCTTGATACTATCATTGCAGAAGAAGTTGAAATTAAAAGAGCGGGTATTTGTGCAACTAATCCATCACCTATTGTAAGTAATAAATAAATAGAAGCTGCTTGTCCAACATCCATACTGTGCATTAATACCCCTACTAAAATTCCAGCTAAAACATTCACTATTGTAATTATTAATCCCGCAATAGCATCTCCTCTAACAAATTTACTTGCTCCATCCATTGCTCCATAAAAATCCGCTTCTCTTCTTATTTCTTCTCTTCTATTCTTTGCTTCTTCTTCTGTCATTAGACCTGAAGATAAATCCGCATCTATACTCATCTGTTTTCCTGGCATGGCATCAAGAGTGAATCTTGCGGCTACTTCTGATATTCTTTCGGCACCTTTTGTTATAACTAAAAATTGTATTAAAACTAAAATCAAGAATATTACTATCCCTACAACATAATTTCCTCCAACAACGAATTCACCAAAAGCTCTTACTACTTTTCCTTCAAAATTTTGTCCTTGTAGAAGAATTAGTCTTGTAGAAGATACATTTAAAGATAGTCTTAAAAGTGTTGTTACAAGTAAAATAGATGGAAAAGAAGATATTTCCAATGCTTTTCTTATATACAATGTTGAAAGTAATATTATTATAGATAATGTTATATTAAAAAGTTGCAAAAAATCCAAAAGAAATGACGGAATTGGTAGAACGAGAAGTATTACTATCCCTACTATAAGTAAAGAAACTAGTATATCTAATCCTTTAAATTTAAATTCCATAAAACACCTCTTATTTTTTCTTATCTTTTAAATTATATACATATGCTAACAATTCCGCAACTGGTTTATAAAATTCTTCTGACACGTATTCGTCAATTTCTAAATTATTATACAACATTCTTGCCAAAACAGGTTTTTCAATTATCGGAACATTGTTTTCTCTAGCTACTTGTTTAATTTTTTCGGCTATTTCATCTGCTCCTTTTGCAACAATTTTAGGTGCAGACATTTTTTGAGTATCATATTTTATAGCAACAGCATAATG
>CAYZNB010000043.1:4748-6646 GCA_964478535.1 uncultured Thermotogaceae bacterium | reverse complement strand
GAAAACATAACTTCCATAGTTGATAACTCAATTATATCATTTAAATTATTTACTATAATACTATATGAAAGATACCCTACAACTGCAATTTTTATCAAAGATTTAATTAACTCTACTACTGATTTAAATGAAAATATCTTTTTAAATCCTTTTATAGGATTTAATTTTCCGAGATTTAACTTCATCGCTTTAGGAGCAATTAAAAATTTTGTCTGAAGCATTGAAAGAATAAGTGTTAAAACCATCCCACCAATAAAAAGAGCGGCTAATTTTAAATATAAAGCACTGTGTTGAAAAAATACAAATAGTAAAGCGTTTTCGTCAATATTTCTTATATCAAGATCAAAATAATCATAAAATAAATTTATAACATCTGAAAATATTGGAGTAATAAAAACATATAATAAAGCACTTATACCCAAAAAACCCATAGCTTGTATGAATTCTTTTGATTGAGGAATGTTCCCTTCTTCTCTCGCTTTTGCAAGTTTTCTTGCTGTAGGATCTTCAGTTTTATCTGGATCTGCAAAAAGCTGTATATTTATTTTGAAATCATCGGAATAAAGTTTTTTAGCCACGAATAAATTTCGAAAAAAGCTTTTAAAAATTCGTCTTTCCACGTTAAAACCACCACCATAAAAATTAGAAATCCTACTCCCACTTGTAATGGAAGACCTACCATAAAAACATTCATCTGAGGTATAAGTCTTGAAATAATTCCGAGAGACAATTTTATGAAAATCATAATAGCAACTAAAGGCATTGCAAATTGAAAGCCAATAACAAAAACTTCCGCAAGTTTTATACTTATTATCATAAAGATATTTGAATCGAAAGAAAAAATTACAGGAACTTTTTCAAATGATTCTATAAGTAATGTATACATAAAAATATGCCCTTTAAATATAAAAAAAATAAAAATACCAAAAAAATAAGAGAGTTGTGAAACTATTGATATTTCTTCTTCTAAATCAGGATTAAAAATATTTGCCATTGCAAAGCCCATTTGAAATCCTATAAATTCTCCAGCAAACTGCAGAGAATATAAAACAAGCATCATTACTATTCCAATTATTATTCCTACTAAAAAATTACTTAATAAATTAATTACAATATAAGATATTGGAACTTCTACAGGATATGTTTGATTTATATTTATAAAAACCATGTATGATAAACACAAAGTTAAAAATACTTTAGGAGCTCGCGGAAAAGAGTTCCCGCCAAATAAAGGTATAAGCAATCCTAATCCTATAAATCTTGCCATAACAAAATAAAAAACCAATAAATTATATCCTAAAAATTCCAATTAAATCATCCCTAAATATGTAGTAAAAAGAACATATGCATAATCTGCAATTTTTTGAATTATCCAAGAAAAAAGAAACCCAACAGCTAAAAAAGTTATAATTATTTTAGGTGCAAATGTCAAAGTTTGCTCTTGAATAGAAGTAACAGTTTGAAATATACTGATTGTTAAACCTACAATTATGCTTACTATTAATATAGGGGCTATTGAACTCAAAAAAATATATATTCCTTCAATAAATATTTCTATGAAAACTTCTTCTGTCATTTAATTAACCTCCAGAAAAACTTCTGACTAGACTTCCTACAAGTAAATCCCAACCGTTTATTAATACAAATAACAATAATTTGAAAGGTAAAGATATCAATACTGGTGGAATCATCATCATACCCATAGAAAGAAGTATACTTGCAACTATCATATCAACTATTATGAAAGGTAAATAAATTAAAATTCCCATTTTAAAAGAAATTTCTAATTCGCTTAAAACAAATGATGGAATAAGTATTTGAAAAGGCGTGTCTGCTATATCTGATATTTCGACATTTAATGCAGAAGCAAGCATAAAAATATTATCTTGATTTTTATG
>CAYZNB010000043.1:0-4648 GCA_964478535.1 uncultured Thermotogaceae bacterium | reverse complement strand
TTTTTTAGAAATTTATTCCTCATTTGATTTTTTCTCCTTATTGAGAAAATGTCCA
Organism: uncultured Thermotogaceae bacterium; assembly: GCA_964478535.1. Lineage (GTDB taxonomy): Bacteria > Thermotogota > Thermotogae > Petrotogales > Petrotogaceae > CAYZNB01. The sequence goes on along the minus strand of CAYZNB010000043.1, from coordinate 4,593 downwards.
AAATAATTCATGAAATTTTTTTTGTCTCCTGCAATATCATTTACTTCTTCATAAGATAGTTTTTTTATTATTTCAGAAGAACTATTAGTAAATAAAATTAGATAATACTCATCAAATATTTTTAATATTCCAACATAAATATTTCTGTCCACAAAAAATTTTTTTATGAAGAAAATTCCAGAATTATTTTTTTTGTTTTTTATTGTTTTTAAAAGAAAAAAATACAAAAACATAAATATTATTAAAATTAAAGTTAAAACACCTATCCAAATCAATGAATAAATTCCTCCACTGCTGTTAGCTGTGGAGGACTGAATAGAAGTCGAAACCTCTGATAGCATTATTCCTGCTCCAATTTCTGTATAGCTTCTATAACTCTATTATTTTGAAAAGGTTTTACAATAAAATCTTTAGCTCCTGCCTGTATAGCTTCTATAACCATAGCTTGTTGGCCCATAGCACTACAAACAATAATTTTTGCTTTAGGGTCGAATGCTTTTATTTCTTTAATTGCTTGTATTCCATCCATAACTGGCATTGTAATATCCATAGTTACAAAATCAGGAGTTGATTCTTTATATTTTTCAACAGATTCTTGACCATTTGCAGCTTCTCCAACAACTTCATATCCTGCTTTTGTTACAATATCTTTTAATATCATTCTCATAAAAGCAGCATCATCAGTAATTAATATCCTTTTACTCATTTGTAAAAGCACCTCCCAAAAAAATTAATATTTATTTTTTATGATATATTTTCTCTATCGAAGTTTAATATTTCTTTTATATCCAAAAATACTATAAGTCTATTACCCACTTTTATTACGCCTTTTACTTTACCTGCATATACTTCGTTATTAGTTTGAAAATTTTCTAATTTGTCTGGATCTATTGATAAAACATTTTTTACATCGTCTACAAATATTCCTATTTCCTCTTCTTCAATTTTTAAAATTAATATATTCTCAAATTTGTGGTCTTCTTTTATTTTTAAATTTAATATTTTAGTTAAATCAATCACAGGAACTATTCTTCCTCTTAGATTGATTACTCCGTTAATAAAATATTTAGCATTTGGAACGTGAGTTATTTCAAGTAAATCCGAAACAGATTCTATATAATCAACTTCTAAAGCAAATTCTTGATTTAAAATTTGAAATGAAAGAACATCCTTCATGTTTTTCCCTCCTTAAACTAATGCTGAAACGTCTAATATCAAAGCTATTCTTCCGTCGCCAAGAATAGCACCTCCACTAAACTCATTTACATCAGTTAATAATCGTCCTAATGATTTTATTACAATATCTTCTTGACCCAATAATTTTTCAACAATAATTCCATATTTTTTGTTTCCTACTTTTATTATTACAATATTTTCTTGAATATTTTCTTTTTCGCTTTCTAAATTAAAGAGTTGTTTTAATCTTACTATAGGAATCACTTCTCCTCTAAGTAAGAATACTTCTCTATCTTGTACTTCTTTTAATTCTCCATAATTTAATTTTTGTGTTGTATCAATATTTGCAATAGGAATTGCAAACACTTGATCTTTTACTGTAACTAATAATGCTTCAATAATTGCTAATGTTAATGGAAGTCTTATTATTACTTTTGTTCCTTTTCCTTTCTCAGATTCAACAGTTACATTTCCTTTTAATTTTTCTACTGTTGATTTGACAACGTCCATTCCCACACCTCTTCCAGAAAGTTCTGTAGGATTTTGAACTGTTGAAAAACCAGGCATAAAAATGAGATTATATACTTCATCATTGTCCATTATTTGAGCAGATGAAGGTTCTATTAATCTTCTTTCTATAGCTTTTTTTAAGATAGCATTTCTGTCTAATCCGCCACCATCATCTTCAATTTGAATTATAATACTATTTCCTTCATGTCTTGCAGATAATTTTATTGTTCCTATTTTATTTTTTCCTTTGCTTATTCTCTTTTCTGAAGATTCAATTCCATGATCAGCAGCATTTCTTATTAAATGTACTAATGGATCTCCTATCTCATCTACAACGGTTCTATCAAGTTCTGTTTCTTCACCTTCCATAATAAAATTAATATCTTTGCCTAAATCTTTTGATATGTCTCTAACTAATCTTGGAAATCTATTGAAAACAAAAGAGATCGGAACCATCCTAACTTTCATTACAACATTTTGAAGATCAAGCGTTATTCTAGATAGTTGAGAAAGACTTTCATCAACTTCTTTTATAGTATATTTTTTTAAAGTTTCTAAAATTCTGCTTCTTGATATAACCAATTCGGCCATCAGATTCATTAAAGAATCAAGTTTGTTTATATCTACTCTTATAGATTGTGATGTTTTAATTTTCTTTTTTTCATCTGTAAAATTTTCTTCTTCTTTTTTATCATTCTTGAAATCTAAGTCATATTCCTGATTTTCTTCTTCAGAGTTTTCAAAACTTTCTAATTTTTGTTTTTTTGGTTTTAGCAATTCTTCATATGTTTGAATTTCAATACTATCAATTTCCGATATTGAATTTATATTATTATATATATCTTCGGAATCTGCAGAACCTACAGTTCCAAAAAACATTTCTCTATCAAATCTTTCTTCTTCTAAGTCTTCTACTGAAGGGTCTGCATAAACTAGCTCACAACCAATTTCTTCAAATTTATGAACTATCATATAAGCTCTTGCAAGCTTTAATTGTACTCCTTCATCCAATACTATTTTAACGAAATAAAAATTTAATTTTTTCTTTTCTGCTTCTTTTTTTACTTTTTTTAATGTATCTTTAATCGCATCGCTTATATCTAAAGTTAATTCCAAATTTTCTTTTCCTTGAAAAATATCTTCAGAAGCCTTTTCTTCAATATCTTCCTCTTTAACACTTTCAATTTTAATTTTCTTTTTTCCAGACGAAGCTTTTCCAGATTTTAATATATTGTCAAAATCTACAGTTAATTTTTCTACTTCTTTTGTTAGACCATTTCCACCAGAAGAAATATCTTCTAAAGCTTCAGTAAGAGCGTCCAAGCCTCTAAAAAGTAAATTCATTATAGTGTCATCAACTTCAATTTTTTCGGTTCTTATTTCTACTAAAGTGTTTTCCATTACATGACATAATTTTGCGAATTCATCAAAACCTAAAGTACCTGCCATACCTTTTAAAGTATGCATTACTCTAAAAATTTCATTTATTTTTTCTTTATTTTTTGAATCTGTTTCCAAGACTAAAAGGGCATCATTAAGGATTTGAACGTTTTCTTTCGCTTCTTCAATAAAAACACTTAAATAAACATCCATGTCTGCCATAATATTACCTCCCGTTCAATTTATTTCTAAAATAATTATTATACAATAAATTTTCAAAAAATTTATGAATAAAAAATATATATTTTTTATAATAATATTATACCACATTATTGAGGGAGTTGAGATATGAAAAGAAATTTTAATGAAGAGGCAATTATTATTATTGAAAATTATCCATATAAGCATCATTTTTTTGATCCTTTTAAAATTCTTATAAGCACTATCCTTTCACAAAGAACAAAAGATGAAAATATGTTAAAAGCATCTTATAATTTATTTGAAAAATATGATGCTCCCGAAAAACTTTCAAAAGCTCTATATAAAGATATCTCTGATTTAATTAAACCTGCTGGAATGTACAATCAAAAATCAAAAAATATTATAGAAACTTCAAAAATTATTGTTGAAAAGTATAATTCAATAGTTCCAAATACTATTGAAGAACTTGTAAAACTTCCAGGAGTAGGAAGAAAAACGGCAAATATTGTTCTTTTTATTGGTTATAAAATTCCAACAATGGCAGTTGATACTCATGTTCATAGAATAGCAAATAGGTTGGAATGGATTGATACTAAAAAAACTGATGATTCAGAACTTGAATTGATGAAAGTTATAGAAAAAGAGCTTTGGGGTCCTCTGAATGGTTGTATGGTAGCTTTCGGACAACAAACATGCAAACCACAAAAGCCTTTATGTAATAACTGCCCTTTAAACAAGTTTTGTCCTCATTGTGAAAAAGTTGGAAAGTAGAAAGTTGGTTAGGAAAAACAAAAAATGTTGGATTTATGTAAAAAAGTGTGGGTAAAAATTATTGATTGATAGTTGGTTTTTAAAAAAGTTATTGAAGTTTATACATAAACTAAAAACTTTTTTTATGCTCTGTCATCTCGAACGACGTTTTTTGGAGGAGAGATCTGCGCATTTTGGCTTTTTATTAAATTATTTCAAAACATAAAATCGCAAATTCGCAGATTTCTCCTCAAAAGAAGGACACTTTTTCGTTCGAAATGACAAATCACATAATTTTCTTTTAATATTTATAAGTTTCAACTTTTTATAATTGCCCACAAAAATTTTCAGAGAACCAAAATGTTTAATTGTTTAAATGGAAAAGTGCTTAAAATATTGAAAAGAGAAATTAAAAAATAGATTTATGATTTCCCAAAAACTATTCATAAAAACATTTATGTTGTCATATGCGCTGTAACGCCGCGCAGAAAAGAGGCCAATGAAAAAGTCCGATTTTCAATTTTTTATATACAACATATAGATTGCACCAAACAAAAAACACATTATAAAGTATAG
>CAYZNB010000042.1:0-20306 GCA_964478535.1 uncultured Thermotogaceae bacterium | reverse complement strand
TGTTTCAATTCCTTATAGGTAGTATGGAAATACATTGCACTTACTATTATATCAGAAAAATAAGATTATTGCAAATTATTTATGAGAGGTTAAAAATTTCTAACAATGCTTTATTGATTAGGGTTTGTGCATTTGTCGAACTACGGTGTTTTTTTCTCTACTACACATCGACTAAAAAATAATATTTTTTAGCATTTTTAATTGTTTCTAAAAAAATACATTCGAGTAAATTTGAAGGTTTAATCAAGCTTTTTAATAAAACGGTTGATTAATTAATTTTAAAATTATGTTTAATGAAGCGATAAAATTAGAAAATTAACTTTTTTTTCACATAAACCGTTTTTTCTTCTTTTATTTGCTTTTAACTAAGATTTTATTTTGCATTAAAAAGAGTTATAATTTTGTTAATAAAGTTTTTTATTTTAAAAATAATACCTGGTGGGATTATGGTTGAAGTTAATGGTACTCTTGTTTGGTATTATATGATTTGTAAAAGAGAATTATGGTTGATGTCAAGAAATATTTTGCCGGATCAATTTGATGAAAATATTGATTTCGGTAGATTTTTACATGAGTTTACTTATAAAAAATCAAAAAAAGAGATTGCTTTTGGAAATGTGAAGTTTGATTTAATTTATGAAGATAATGATAAATTGGTTATTGGTGAAACAAAAAAATCATCAAAATTTTTTGAAGCTTCAAAAATGCAATTATTATTTTATTTGTATTATTTGAATAATTCAGGAATAAATGCTGAGGGTGTTTTACATTATCCGGAAGAAAGAAAAAAAATAAAAATATTTTTAGATGAAAACTCAATAAAAGAAATGGATTTTGTTATTAAAGATATTTTAGAAATAATTAATGAAGATAAACCGCCGGAGGTTGTTAAAATAAATTTTTGTAAAAATTGTGGTTATAACGAGTATTGTTTCTCTTAAAAGGAGATTTTTATGAGAAAAGATCTTTTTATTTTTAATGATGGTGAGTTATCAAGAAAAGAAAATACTTTGCTTTTTAAAAATTTTAATGAAGATAAAAAAAAGTTTGTTCCTATAAATGAATTGGATAATATTTATGTTTTTGGAGAGTTAGATTTAAATAAAAGGGTTTTAGAATTTTTATCTCAAAAAAAGGTTTGTGTGCATTTTTTTAATTATTATGGATATTACAGTGGTAGTTATTATCCTAGAGAGCATTTGAATTCAGGGTATATTTTATTAAAACAGTGTGAATATTATACGGATAATGAAAAAAGGATTAATATAGCAAAAAAGATTATTATTGCAGCAATTGAAAATATACTTCAAAATATTAAGTATTATAATAAGAAAAATAAAGAATTTGAAGATGATATATTTTATATTCAAAAAAATATTGAAAAGATAAAAAGCATAGATTCTATAAATGTACTTATGGCTATTGAAGGGAATACAAGAGAATATTATTATAAGTGTTTTAATAAGATTATTGAAGATAAAGAGTTTTATTTTGAAAATAGAACAAAAAGACCTCCAAAAGATAAAATAAATTCTTTAATTAGTTTTGGAAATTCTCTTATGTATTCTTTTGTGTTGTCTGAAATTTATAAAACTCATTTAGATCCAAGAATAGGTTATTTGCATTCAACAAATGAAAGGCGTTTTACTCTTAATTTAGATATTGCTGAAATTTTTAAACCTGTTATAGTTGATAGAATAATTTTTAGTTTAATAAATAAAAAAATGTTAGATAATTCTTGTTTTTTAAAAGAATTTGAAGGGGTTCTTTTAAACGAAAAAGGGAGAAAGATTTTTTTAGAACAATTTAACAAAAAGATTTTAACTGTTATTAAACATCCCAAATTAAAAAAAGAGGTTTCATATAAAAGGATTGTGAGAATGGAATTATATAAACTTTCAAAACATATTACTGAAGATGAAGAATATTCTGGTTTTGTTGGGGGATGGTAAAAATTTTTGTTATTTTAGTTTATGATTTCAATGAAAAAAGAGTGGCAAAGGCTTTGAAGAAGTGTCGACAATATTTGACTTGGGTACAAAATTCTGTTTTTGAAGGAGAAATTACTCAAGGTAATTTAAAAAAACTAAAAATGGAATTGAAAGCTTTCATGAAGAAAGATGAAGATTCTGTAATAGTTTATCAGTTTGCAAGTTTGAATTATTCTAAAAGAGAAAATTTTGGGTTGATAAAAAATGAGGAAACGCAATTTTTATAAGGAGAAAATAAAATGGTTTTGAATTTAGAGATGAAAGTTGATGAATTAACTCTTCCGGTAAATTATAATCATATTCTTCAAGCTGTAATTTTAAAGTGGATAAATGATGAAAATTATAAAAACTTTCTTCATGATAAAGGGTTTACTTGTCGAGATAGAGTTTTTAAGCTTTTCACTTTTTCAAGAATTTATGGTGAAAAAAAGTTTTTTAATTCTCAAAATAATACTTTAACTTTTTATGAAAAAATAAAACTGAAAATAGCAGGGCTTGATGATTATTTTCTTGAAAATATTGTAAAAACATATTTTTTTGAAGATTATTTTGAAATTTCTAATAAAAAAATTTATTTGGATTCTATTAAAGGAGAAAAAATTGAAAATAAGAAAAATAAAATAATTGTAAAAACTTTATCTCCTGTAACTATTTATAGTACTGTAGAAATTCATGATAAAAAGAAGACTTATTATTATCATCCTTCAGAGGTTGAATTTTCTGTGTTACTTAAAAATAATTTGATAAAAAAATACGAATCTTTTTATGGTAAGAAAATTGAAAATGCTGAATTTAAGGTTTTAAAACATAAAAATTTAAAACAGAGTGTTGTTCGGTATAAGAATTTTATTATAAAAGGGTGGAATGGAATTTTTGAGCTTCAAGGAAGTCCGGAATTATTGAATATAGCTTTAAATGCAGGTTTGGGGGGTAAAAATTCGCAAGGTTTTGGATTTGTTCAGGAGGCGGTTTGATGCAGGAAGCTGTTTATGAAATAGGTAAATTGGTTGTTTCTAAGGCAAGCGATCCTTTGATTCCTCATATAAAAAAAATTAAAAATTCTAAAAATAAAAATGGTGACTCTTTAAACATATTCAAAATAAATTTTGATATGAATAAAGACGTTATCATTTTTTCTATTGAAGAAGAATATTCAGATTTTTCTTCGAAAGATTATTTATTTGTTGGACGAATAGGCGGGCCAAATTCAAAACAGTTTATTTTAAGTGATAATAAATTTGATTATTTTATTTCAGAGAGTATTCCAAATTTATTGAATAAATTGGAAGATGAAGAAAAAAGAAATTTATTTCAGGAAGTGTTAAACAAATTTTATTTAGAAAAAGATGGTAGTTATTTCTTAAATATTGAAAAAATAGAGGAAAATGAAGAAAAAATTGATAATGAAAATTTGAATTTAAAACATGTGAAAGATTATATAACAAAATATGTGAAAAAGAGATTTGATTGTAAGTTAAAAGACGATTTCGCACTTTTTGTTTTGTGTATAAATGATGAGCCTGTTTGTAAAGAGGATTTTTACAGAGAGCTTTTAATTAATAATCTGATTAGTTCAACAGATAAATCTAAAAAGAGTTTAAAAAATGTAGATAAGGGTTGTTGTAATATGTGTGGTTCGGAATCAAATTTGATAAATAATTCATCAAAATTCCCTATAAAATATTATATAACTGATAAGATTACTTTTGCAAGTGATTTTAAATCTGAAAATTTTAGAAAAAATTTTCAATTTTGTGCAGAGTGTGAAAATATTCTTGTTTCAGGGCAGAATTATATAAAAGAAAAGTTAAGTTCAAAGATTTCAAATTTTTCTGTTTATTTAGTTCCTCATTTTATTTTTGATCAGCCTAACGATTTAAAAAAATTGGAAAAGTTAATTACTAAATTGAGTAGTTCTTTTTCAACGGTTGTAAATTTAAAAGAAATAAAGGTTTTAAAAGAAAATCTTGCTGCTTTAAAAGAGGTTATGAGTTTAGAAAGATATGCTTTTACTTTAGATATAATTTTTTATAAAATGAGTAATGCTGCAACTAAGTTCATTAAAGTTATAAAAGATTTGAATCCTTCAATTTTCGATAAATTTGAAGCTGCTTATTATGATGTGTATGATTTGTTTAATAGAAATAATTTGTCTAATAAAAATTTTAGTATAAATCATATTCCTTATTTACTTCCAATAAAAAAAGATAGTTCTGGTTTTGCAAATTATAATTATATTCTTATGATTTATAATAATTTGTTTCAGCAATTAAAAATCGATAAAAAGGTTCTTATTAAAAAGTTTTTAGAAACAATAAATGTTATTTATTATGAGAAATATGGATATACGGTATCTGATGATAAAGATTTCAAATTTAAAGTTATTGAGCAATTAAAATTTATAAAATTTTGTGAATTTTTAAATTGTTTTGAAAAGGAGGAAGCTATGATTACAGATGATTTGAAACTGAATGATAAGTTCATTTCTTTTATTAAGGAAATGAACTATACGGAGCAACAGACGGCTATGTTTTTGCTGGGATATTTAATCGGAGAAATTGGAAAAAAGCAAAATTCAAACAATCAAAAAAAGCCTATTTTAAACAAACTTTCGTTTAAAGGGGCAGATAAACAAAAACTTATTAAACTGAGTGTTATGATTATGAATAAGCTTAAACAGGAAAAAATTTTACAGTATAATGAAATAATTTATTCTCAGTTTAAATTTTTATTCGATAAAAATTTAAATGGCTGGAATTTAAGTAATTATGAAAATGAGTTTTATATTTTATCTGGTTATAGTTATTCATCGGCATTAAATTATAATAAACAAAATGAAAGCAAGGGGGAAGAAGAGAATGGAAATAAAGAATAGCGAATTGCTTTATATTTATGATGCGAAATTTACAAATCCTAATGGAGATCCTGATGAAGAAAACAGGCCAAGAATGGATTATGAAACTGACAGAAATCTTGTTTCTGATGTTAGATTAAAAAGATTTTTGAGAGATTATTTTCAAATATTAGATAAAGATATTTTTGTTACTAAGCTTGATGGTAAAGGTGTAACTTCAAGTGATAGGGTGGGAGATTTAACTGATATAAAAGAAATTTTAGAAAAATGGATAGATGTTAGATTATTTGGAGCTACTATGACTATAAAAGGTGTAAAAGATGAAAAAGGGAAAACAAAAAAAGGGGATAGTATTATTTTTACAGGGCCTGTTCAGTTTAATTGGGGGATTTCATTAAATAAGGTTGATGTAATTGAGGCTTCTATTACTTCGCATTTTACTTCAGATGAAGCTAATAAACAAGGGGCTATTGGTAAAGATTATAGGGTTAAGTATTCGTTTATAGCTTTTTCAGGAATTGTATCAGGTAAAAGAGCAGAAAAAACCTTATTAAAAAATGATGATATATTGCTTATGGATAAAGGGTTAAAAGAGGCTATTCCGCTTCTTGCTACAAGAAGTAAAATAGGGCAATATCCAAGATTATATTTTAGAGTGGAGTATAAAGATCAATTTACTTATTTAGGTGATTTAAGAGATTATATACATCTTGAAAATAATTCTAATTTATCCGAGATTAAAGATTGTGTTTTAGTTTTAGATGAGCTTATTCAATTGTTTGAACTTAATAAAGATAAAATAGAAAAAATTTATTTTTTCCATGATTCGGCATTAAAATTAAAATCAAAAGAAAATTTGGTATCTGTTAAAGAAGTTTTAGAGGGATTTCAAGTTGAAGAAATAGGGTGATTAAATGCAAATAATTATCTTTGAATTGGAGGGTAAATTTGCTCATTTTAGAAAGTTTTTTACAAATTCTTCGTCTTTATCTTATGCAGTGCCTCCAAGAACTGTTGTTCAGGGTATTGTTGCGGCTGTTTTAGGATTGGAAAGAAATAGTTATTATGAGATTTTATCTAAATCAAATGCTAATATTGCTATTGAAAAGATTTCAAAAACTAGGAAAATAAATCAGGTAATGAATTATGTTATGGCAAAAAATGTTTCAGAAATTGCAAGGCACGAAAAACATACACAAGTTCCTATTGAAATAATTGCGGGTTTTGAAGATAATGTGAGATATAGAATTTATTTTAATCATATAGATGAAGAGTTAAATTTAACTTTATTAAATTTATTAAGAGAAAATAAGTCTGTTTATCCATTGTATTTTGGGGCAGCTCCTTTTTTCTGTAAAACGAGGTTTATAGATAGCGTTTTTTCAAAAGAGGAGCTTTCGGATAATTTTATTAGTGTGAACTCTATTATAAGGCGTGATTTAATAAATGATGTGAAAATAGATTTGAAGATTAATAATTTTCATAAAGAGAAAATGCCGGTTGATTTTGATAAAAATAGATTTTTAATTGAAGCTGCGTCTTATGTTTATGATGATTCTTTATATCCTATTGAAATAAAAACAGATTCATTTTTTTATAAAATAGGTGATAAAAATATTATTTTTACTTAAAGGAGAATTTGATTCTCCTTTAATATTTTTTTGAGGTGAAAAATGAGGTTTTATTCGCATCCAGAAAAAAAACTTACAGAACATTTGAAAAATGTTAGAAATATTGCAGTGGAAAATATAGATAATGATTTAAAAAATGCGATGGAATTAGTTTCATATTGTCATGATTTTGGTAAATATACAGAATATTTTCAAGAGTATTTGAAAAATCCTTATGATAATTCAAAAGAAGATTTCCTTAAAGAGCATGGTTTGATTTCTGCTTTATTTGGTGCGTATATTTCATCAAAGATTTTTGAAGATAAAAATCTTTCTTTAATTATTTTTAGTGTGATTTGTAGTCATCATGGGAATATAAAATCTATATCTAAAAGAATAGAATTTTGTCGTACACCAAGAGAAAATGAGAAGATAAAGCTACAAATTAAAAATCTTAATAAAAATTTTGAAGCGATAAAAAATGATCTTCAAATAATAGGTTATCATGATTATTTTGAAGATTTTATTCGTGATTTTGATTATTTTTCATTTGTCGATAGTTTAAAAAAAACAGAGATTAATTTTTGTTTTGAAGAAGATATAAATAATTATTTAATTCATCAGAAGCTTTATTCAAATTTAATTTTTGCAGATAAAATTGATGCTTCAAATACTGCTATTCCTGAATCAAAATTTTTTTCATATATCAAATTGAAAGAAAATATGAATAACGATATTAAAGGTGCGAATTCAGAGAGTGCATTAAATATTATAAGAAAAGATATATTTGAAAAGGCACAAAAGAAGATAGAAGATATTGATTCTCAATCAAGAGTTTTTACGATAACTTCTCCTACGGGTTCGGGAAAAACTTATACTGGTTTTTTTTCAGCTATAAAAATAAAAGAAAAATTTAATAAAGAAAAAATAATCTATGCTCTTCCTTTTACTTCTATAATAGAACAAAATTTTAATGTAATAAAAAAACTTTTAAGTAAAGAAAATGATTTCTCAAAAAATGAGAGTAATTATATTTTAAAACATCATTATTTGAGTGCGGTTGAATTTAAAACCGAAAAAGAATATTATGAAAAACTTCAAGAAGAGTTGTTGATGGAATGTTGGACTTCTGGAATAATAATTACAACTTTTGTTCAATTTTTTGAATCTATTATAAGTAATAAGAATAGATTTTTAAAGAAACTTCCGTCATTAAGAAATTCTGTTATTATTCTTGATGAATTACAGGCTTTAGATATAAGTTATTATACTCTTGTTGAATATGTGTTGGAAAGGTTTGCTCAAGAGTATAATCTTCATATTATTATAATGACTGCTACAAAACCGGTTATTTTTGAAAATGCTGTTGAGTTGATTCCAGATAATAATGTATATTTTGAAAAATTTAATAGAGTTATTTTAAAAATAAATCATGAAAAACAATCTTTAATAAGTTTTGCAGAAGAATTTAAACAAAATTTTGAAGAAAAATCATATTTAATTATTTGTAATACAATTAATCAATCATTGGAATTATTCAATCTTCTTTCTGAATTGAATCCATATTATTTATCTACAAATTTACTTCCGGTTGATAGAAATAAAGTTTTAAACAGTATAGAAGATGATTTGAAAGAGGGTAAAAGTATAGTTGTAGTTTCTACTCAAGTTATAGAAGCTGGTGTTGATTTAGATTTTGATGTTGTTATAAGAGATTTTGCACAACTCGATAGTATAATTCAATCTGCAGGAAGGTGTAATAGAAATAATAATAAAGGTTTTGGAGATGTAAGGCTTGTTAATTTGATAAATGAAAAAGGAAAATCATTTTCTAGTTTTATTTATAGTAATTCTTCAATTGAAATCACAAAAAAACTTTTTAAAAATAAAACTGTAATTGAAGAAAAAGAATTTTTTTCTATTATAAGCGAATATTTTAGTTTGTTAAAAAAGAATAAATCGAATGAAATTTCTGAAAAATTTATTGAATCAATAAAAACTTTAAATTTTAACACGGAGAATTCTGAATGTCCAATAGAGGAATTTGCACTTATAAAAAATAATCCGGGATATATTGATGTGTTTTTGAGAGTGAATGAAGAGGCTGAAAATATCTTTAAAAGTTATCTTGAAATAAAAAAAGAAGATTTTACTATAAGAAAAGAAAAATATCTTGAGATAAAATCAAAAATGAGTAAATATTTTTTATCTATTCCAGAAAAATATTACTCAATTTTAGAGATTTCTAAAGATAATTCATTCTTTCCTAACCTTTCAAAAGAAGCGTGTGATGAATATTATGACAGCAAATTAGGTTTTAAAAGAAATAAAAAATATGAAGAAGATTATTTTGTTTTTTAGTGGATACAAAGTTCGAATTTTTCACGCTTAATTTAAAGAGTATATTTTTGTTGCGTTGTAGGGTATTTGACATTTTTTTTGTTTAGTAGTATAATTATAGTATAGGATACATGAATAAAAAGCGGAGATTCCCTGCCAACCATAAGTGGGAGTTAAAATAGTTTTTTATTAGAAAAGTGGAGAAGATTTTTATTCTCCACTTATTTTATGGTTATTTTTCCTTTTTTTAGAGTATAGTTTATAGGTTCGGTAAAAATTTTACTTCCAGGTTTTATATAATATTTTATATCAATTCCGCTCTTATCATAAAAGTTGTATTCTCGTATTAATTCAAGTTTACCTTCAAATTTTATTTTATTATCGTATTCAATAAAGTTATAAGTTATAAACTCTTTTTCCTTTTCTTTAAAAAAAATATTTTTTGTGCAGTCTATTTTATTTATTGAACTACATTTTATCAATCCAAAGCCATATTTTACTTCCCCACCTACATAAATACTTTCACACTCTTTTATAAAATCTTTTATAGTTTCATCATTAATTTTTAAATACCCTTTCCAAAATAGTTTCTCTTTAATTTTATCTTTTTTGTTAGGCAAGATATAATCAATTTCATGCAACGATCCTTCTACAGCTTCTCTATTTTTTGTTTTGACTGCGGTTGAAACAAAAGTATCTGTAAAATAATATCGGAATTTTCTTTCGCTATAATCTCCTAAATAGAGTTCCCCATCTTTATATTCTGGAGTAAGAACATTTTCAAAATTATCTCCATTTTTTATAATAGGAAAAAAACAGGAAATATTTTCAAACATTTTCTGAATTTCTTGAATTTTGTTTTTATCTTTTTCTTGAATATCTTTTTTAATAAATGAATTGGCCAAAGCTCCCCAAATTGTTTGGCCGGGAATGAAAATTTTTGTTTCTGATACAACTCCATGTTTTTTAAATCCTAAATGTAATGGCTGTATTTGTTCGAAAATAATTTCATAATAATTTTCACTCATATCATTATACCGTTTTATTTGGAGATTTAGCTTTTGAATGATACCTTGCATAAATTAAAGCTTTTTCCATAAGCTCTTTGAAATAAAGTAATTTCATTAAGTCTTTAGATAAAGTTTCAAATTTGTTATCAAGATCATTATCATTGCCAGGTATTTCTAATAAGTTAAATATTTTTATGTATGAATCCTTAAATTTGGCATTTGTTTTTTTACTTTCAATGTACACTTTCATTGCAAAAACGCCATCTCCCGCTAAAACTCCAAGAGTTTTTTCAATATCAGTTTCGTTTAAATTATCGGAAAGTTTCTTTCCAAGAATATTAATTGTATATTCAATATTTTCAATCATTCTTATCCTCTCCTTTTTAACCACTTGCTTTTAATTTTCTGGGTTATTAAAAAATAGTTCAATCCTTCCAAAACCTCTTGTTGTCATTCCGCCAACTCCAAGACTTTCAAACAAAATTTTACTTTCAATTAAGGCATTTTTTATTTGAGAAATTTCGAAATCATTAGTTGATCTCTTAAAAATTCGTAATTCACTATAAAAAATTGTTCCTCTGGGAATCGCTTCTGAAGTAAATAAAGCTTTATCTTTTGCAGCACCTGTTAAAGGATCAATTGAAACGGAAGTTCTTACTTCAAGATTAGAATTAATAATTTGAGAAATAATTGTATCTGAAACAATTATGATATCTTTTATATCAATTTTATTATTCAAGGTTTTAATTATTTTATTATTCAAGGTTTCATTTGTTTTAGTTTTTTCTTCGGCAGTTAAATTATTTTTTAACCCCGTTAATTTTAAATTTATCCATCCTAAATTTATAGATGAATTGTTATTTGCTTCAAAACTTTTAGCGGTTTCATTTGATATTTCATCAATTATTTTTATATTTAAAGCATCATTTAATAATCGTGGAGAAGTTACCCATTTTACACCAAATCTTGATGGAACAGGGAAAAATAATATATTCATATCAGAAATAAATACTTGGCCTTGATTTGATTTATCATTTTTTGAAAATCCAAAACTTTTGCATACTATACACTTTCCACAATGACCTTTACTATTTTCAGAAGAAAAGTTTTCATTAGGTTCATCTTGACCAGCACATTTTAATTTTGAAAAAATATTTTTTTCTTGACGTACCCATTTATTAGGAGTATTATCTAAAAAGACTTTTAGTTTATTTGATTCATTTTCATGTATAAATTTTCTTCTTTCTTCTAAATCTTGGCATTCTTCCTTAAAATAACTATTTAAACAAATACTCATAAAACTTCTCCAAGTACCGGAAATACTACTTCCAGGAATTTTAGGTATTTTTGTTGAAGGGTCTCTAATGATCGTATTATCAACTCTTCCAATAGTAAATCCGCCTGTGCCTATATAAACAGGGTCTTTTGACATAACAAAAACTTTAATATTTTCCAAATACTTTTCCATAAGTACCTCCTATAAATTAATTTGATTGTATTCGTACATATCAATAAAGCATTTCAAACAGCTAATAAATTTCTCTTTATTTAGTATTTCAAACGTTTCTTTACTATTAATAAGAATATCTTTTATGTTGTCTGATAAATTTTTTCCAAAAATATTTATAAAATGTGATTCGAGAAGTATTTTTGAACTTTCAAATTCTTTGTTGTTTTCAAAATTACAGCTTTCTAGAATTTGATAAATTAAAGTTACCATTTTTGTGGCTTTTGAATAATGATTATCATATATCTCTTTAAATTTTGATAATTTATTCCATTGTTCCCAATCATACGGTCTGTTAGATTTTAAAAATAGTTTTCTTTTTGATTTTTCATAATAAATTTCATTTCTTCTAGCATTTGAGTCTAAAAATTCAAAATCTATTGTGTTGGGAAAAATTTTAATGTTTTCGTTATTATTTTCATTAGTATTATCAATAGATTTTACATAGGCTTTTTCGTTGGGTTTATTAGGGAAATAAAATGAATAGATGTTATCATTATTATTATCAAATTCAAATAAAGAATAATAAATTGAACTATTTTTTTCTTCTAGAGGGCCCTTCATTTGAAATTTTGTTTCTAAAAATTTTTTATATTCTTTTGCGTTTAATGATTGCTCTAAATCTTCAAATTTTATATCTCTTCTAATATTTCTTAGTGCTTTTATACCTAAATATAAAGGTTTTTTGTAATTCTGAATTATTATTCCCATATGTAAAGGTAGTTTTCCATAAACCCATTTGAATTTTTTAATATATTCAATTTGAATATTTTTAATAAATGAATTAACTTTAGTTGCAGGAATACAAAATTGCCATGAAATTGGAGTTGGCCTTATAATTGAAAAATAAGGTAAAAAAGGTTTTAATTCTGCTTTACTTCCTTTTGTAAGAGTAATTTTTTCATTTTCATCATTATAATTAGTTAAAATTATATCTTCTTTTAATTTTTCATCTTCCAAAATAGAATTTATATCTAATAAATCAACAGTTGATAAAAAATAAAATTTTTTTTGATGTTTGATAACATTAATATTATTATATGAATATTCTTTGAAATCATTATTTGAATTATTGTTTTTTTCTTCGAGGGTAACAACAAGTCTCTTTGGTTCGTTAATTTTAGATATATCTAAAAAATTTGAAATATTATCTTCAACATCTTTAAAAAAATGCAAAGTTGAATTCCAAATTCTATTGATTCTTGCCGGTGAAGCTGATTTTGATAATAATGTTTGAGCTAACATAATTGATAAAAAATTTATGTCTGAATTAGTTAGGTTTTTAAAATGAATCTTTCGTTCTTTAAAATTTAAGATATTTTCACTACTAAGATTTTTTGAAAATATTTCTTCTTTATTTGTATTGATAAGCGGCTCTATAAAAAAAGTTTCAAGCTGTTTAATAATAAAACTAAAAATAAATAAATTTTTTATTTTATTAAAATCATATGTATTACAATTAATAGATAAGTTCTCTAAATTGATATTTTCAATACAAAAATTTATATTATAATCGTCATTATCTTTATATTTACTATAAAAGTTATTTATCACTCTTTTGAATACATCTTGGTTGGTTTTTCTAAGGTTATTTTCTGCAAGCTTTAAAATGTCTAAAATCTGATCAAAAATTTTTCTAATATTTTTATCTAAAAAATTTAGAAAACACATAAAATCTTCTTCGTTTAATTTTTCAGAAAAATCATTTATGTTTTTTAATTTATTAAACATGGTTTCAAATTTTTCTATTAAATCTGAATAAGCTTCTTCATTATGTAATAATAGTGTATCAATATATTCTCCATTAAGCCATTTATTTAGTTCAAATTTTAATGTAACTAAAGCAATATTATCACTATTTCTACTTCTTAAATCGGAAGTCCATATAGTATCTTTAGTTGAATTTTTTTCCCAATATTTAAAACGACTTTCCTTTCTTTCGTTGCATATTTCACATATCATTTCGTTATTTTCATTTTTCATTTCAGCAACTCTGTTATTACATATTTGACAAATGATGTAATGATTATTATTAATGTGTTTTGGAGAATCAATTTTTGAAAAATCAGCTTTTAAAAAATTTTCTTTTGCGGTTTCAACTAATTTACCTAATTGTCCTAACCCTTTGCTTTCTTTTGAGGAAATTATGTAAGGATATATTTCATCATTAAAATTATTTTTGAAAATACTGTATATTTCATCTTTTATCTCATTATCATTTAAATTTAGATTTTCAGGTACAATAAAATAGATTCCTGTTTCATCTCTATAAACTTCATTTCCTAAATAATGGTCAATCTCAATTAATTTTTTAATTTCTTCATCAACAATTTTAGCTCTTTCTCTATACCATAAAACATGAGCTGGTTTTAACCCTATTTCAGCAATAGATAATTTATCGTATTGAATACCTAAAATTTTCCATTTTATTGAAGTTGGATCATTTAAATAATCAGTATATTTTTTATTATCTATTAAACAAGAACGTAAAGCGGCTTTATACATTGAACTTGTCATATAAGCTTGATCCCAAAGAGTTACGTCATTTATTGGAAATCTACTATCGCTTAATAAATTGAGATACCATTTTTTTACAGAATCAAGAATATAGTTTTGGATTTCTTCCCATTTTGGGTTATGATAATAATCATTTAATTTTAAAAAATTATCTAATTCTTTAAAAAAACATAATCTATATCTATCAAAAAAAGATGGATCAATTTTTTTAATTTCGCTTCCAAAAGCATTAACAATATTTACTGATTTTGAGCCGGAACTATTTGGTTCACCTTTTTCTATACCAGAATTGACATTTTCACACCCTCTAAAAAATATTTTATTAACTATTTCTAAACTTGAGATATCACCTTTAAAAAATTCTATCCAATTTTTATTATCTAGAGTTTCGCAAATTTCAGAAAAAGATATTTTATTATTTGAAAATATAAAATCTTTTAGTTCAGAGGATGTTTTTTCTAAATCAATTTCAAAGCGAGATTTATAATAATCTTTATAATTATAAAATCTTTTATAACCATATATGTTTTCATCAAAATCAGCATTTGGGAAAATATCTTTCCATATGTTTAATTTCACATGAGTCTTCCCAAGATTAAAAAGTAATGAAGCAATTTCTATTTTTAGAATTTCATTTTTATTATTATTATTATTATTATTATTATTATTATTATTATTCATCCTTCATCATTCCTTTCCAATGATTTTCAATTTCTTTTAATTTTTCATCATTGTTGAAATAATAAAAACTATTTTCTTTTGATATTTTACCTATTCCCCACCCAAGTTTTGATTTCGCCCCTATACCTTCTTTTTCAATAGCATTAATAACACATTTCAAAATATTTTGAAAATCCAAAATAACCTGTTCATATTTTGTCAAATTATACGGAACATAAACTAATTGTAGAATGCCTTCAGTTTTTTTAGGAACAACTTCATAAAAAATTGGGTTTTTTCCAGCTCTTGTACCTCTATTTTGAGGGTTAATTACTTCAAATGAAATTTTATTAAAATATGTAGGATAAAAAATCAACATTCCTTTTTGAGTTTTTAGTGTGCTTTTATTTATATATTGTATTAAAGAATCACTTATTTTTTCTTTTGAAAATTTTGTATTTATTCCTAATGAAAATATACAGTAGTTTAAAAAATTTAATAAAAGATTTTCACCATTTTTATCATTATTATTCTTCATTAAATCTATTTTATTTTCAATTTCTCTAAATTCAGTTGAACCACTTCCAAATAATCTTAAAAATGAATCAAAATTTTTAAAAAAGTCGGAGTCTTTAAATACACAATTCAAAAAACTTTTTGAAATAATACCTTTCCAAGAACTACCTCTAATCATTGGTGTTTTAAAAATTTTTTCTTTTATGATATTATTTGTTATTGGATAAAATTCATCATCATCTTTTGAGTAGTAAGGAGATTGAAGTTTAAAATTAAAGCTAAATATAAATGAATTTTTTGGGTGTTTAAAAATAAAATTTTTTGCTTCAATATTTTCCTTTATTCCTGAAATTTTTTTTATTTTTTCAGTTTCAATCTTATTTTCAGAAGAATTGATATTTTTAAAGTTTTCGATAAGCTGGTTAAACGTAAAATCTTTTAGAGCCACATTTTTAATTTTAGAATTTATGGAATTGAACTTAGAACTTATTTTTAATATAGATAAAATTTCATTATCTTTTATTAGGTTAGGATATAAATAATCTAATAATTGTTGCTTTATGACATTTGCATTGGATTTATCAATTATTCTGTTGCATTCACTTAATTTGGTTTGTATTTTTTTTTTGTTTGTATAATTAAAATCAAAAATATGTTCGCTATTCATTAGTTTTATTCCCCTTTTCATTAAAAATTTTTAAACAATATAAATTAATGAAATCTAAAGAATATTCCCCTTTATCATTTTTATTAACAATTGGAATTATTTTAGTACCAAAAGGGCCTTCAAAATCTTTAGATTTCACTGTTGAATATCCAAAGCAATAATGTCTTTTATCTAGGTTATTTTCTTCCTTTTTCATTTTAATTCTAGATTCACTTTTCTTTTTAACGGCTGCTTTTATAATCTCTTCAAGAGATTTTTCTGAACAAATATTTTCATAATAAAAAATTTTTGGTTCTGAATTATTAAAATTTTTTATGTTATTTGAGATCTCGCTAATCTTATCTTTCTTGATAAAACTTTCAAAATTTATTTCTAAGTCTTGTGAATTATTTTCTGATAAAAAATTTAAATTAATATTTTTAAATGGAGTATTTATTTCACTTGAATTTAGAACTTTAATTCTTCCATAACCTATATTTGCTCCGGCACCAATAAATCCATATTTTTCAATAGCTTTAAATAAAGGGTAAATTAAATCTTTTGCAATAACGGAATAAGTTTCAAGTACTACTTTAAAACTACCATAAAAATTCTCTTTTTTATGAAACCAATATTTTTTATCAATTTTTTTATTATTGTTTGACTCAAATAGTGTTTTTTTTATTTCGTCAATCTTTTTTATTTCGTCAATCTTTGTTATTTTTATCAACCCTCCCCAACCAGTGCAACCAAAAATAACAGAAGGTATTGAAAGTAGTTTTTTTTGATATAGTTTTTTAGCAATTTCAAGTTTTAATAATGAAAAATCAGTAATAGAATTTGAAATTGAAATTGAATTTTTTAATTCCGAAATAACTTCTTTATAATTATTTTCATCTAAAATTTCATGTAATTTTATATCTGAAGGATTAGACAAAAAATAGAATAATTCAAACCAAAATCTCATTGACCCTAAAATAGAAGAAGGTTTGATTTCAGTATGTTCTCCAGAACAATTCCCCGTAAACAACGGAGTAATAGTCTCAAAAAATATAGAGAAATTTTCTTTTGAATTACAAATGTTAATCACCTCCAAGTAATAATTTTTCAAAATTCCTTATAGGTAGTATGGAAATATGGGAAATAACAGAGCAAGAATATAACCTATTTGAGTTTCAATTCCTTATAGGTAGTATGGAAATTTTTTGCAGCTGTTCTTCTTCCCAATTGACATCGTGTTTCAATTCCTTATAGGTAGTATGGAAATTGTTATATATTGGTGATAATACAACATCAAGAAGATAGTTTCAATTCCTTATAGGTAGTATGGAAATCCTTTATTGTCAGTTTTTTATTAATACTGTCAACGTGTTTCAATTCCTTATAGGTAGTATGGAAATTTGGATGAAGATACAAAGGAAGCAGAACCAGAAAAAAGTTTCAATTCCTTATAGGTAGTATGGAAATCTTTTACCTTGCCAAAATCTTCAAGTGCTATAATTCGTTTCAATTCCTTATAGGTAGTATGGAAATGATAACGGTCGTTGCGAAGTGTTCGCAATTAATCTTTAGTTTCAATTCCTTATAGGTAGTATGGAAATATCATGGCGATTGTCTTGAAGTCATGAACGAACTAAGTTTCAATTCCTTATAGGTAGTATGGAAATTGTTTCTGCTAATTCTATAATAAGACTTTTCCCTATGTTTCAATTCCTTATAGGTAGTATGGAAATAATCATTGTATGCGGAGTATCATAAACTTTTGAAAAGTTTCAATTCCTTATAGGTAGTATGGAAATAGAGCAATAGAAAAAAACAAAATGCAACACAGGGCAGTTTCAATTCCTTATAGGTAGTATGGAAATTTTTATATTCTCCAACTGTTAGCATTTCAATCACCGTTTCAATTCCTTATAGGTAGTATGGAAATATGCAGATAAAGGACCGGGATCAGTTGAACACGGTATGTTTCAATTCCTTATAGGTAGTATGGAAATAATCATTGTATGCGGAGTATCATAAACTTTTGAAAAGTTTCAATTCCTTATAGGTAGTATGGAAATCGATATAACCCTAAACCTGTTTGCGTTTTATCAGAGTGTTTCAATTCCTTATAGGTAGTATGGAAATGGGATCTTTTTTTTTGACAATTAATTAAAAACGTGGTAGTTTCAATTCCTTATAGGTAGTATGGAAATTAGAAAATGATGAGTTTATGTTTTTTGATGGGAATGCGTTTCAATTCCTTATAGGTAGTATGGAAATTTAGAAAATAGCTTACGGCAGCTTACGTGTTGTTTGGTTTCAATTCCTTATAGGTAGTATGGAAATCTATTGTAGCCAAAAAAACTTGTGTTTTACCACACTGTTTCAATTCCTTATAGGTAGTATGGAAATTAACTACTTATGAGGGGAGATGAACAGAATGACTGAGTTTCAATTCCTTATAGGTAGTATGGAAATATATAGCGTCTACATACCTGTAAAATCTGTACTACTGGTTTCAATTCCTTATAGGTAGTATGGAAATATATAAAATCATTATTTTTCCTCCTCCTTTTCTTCGTTTCAATTCCTTATAGGTAGTATGGAAATGGTAAATGCGATCCAAAAACTGCGGTATGTTTTCTTGAGTTTCAATTCCTTATAGGTAGTATGGAAATTAATGTTTAATTTATTGTTTTCTAAAATGCAAAACTGGTTTCAATTCCTTATAGGTAGTATGGAAATCTTCTGTTTCTTCTTCTTCACCCAAAGACAAAATGTTGTTTCAATTCCTTATAGGTAGTATGGAAATCCCGCAAAATGCAACGCAGAGGCGGAAAATGGAATTGTTTCAATTCCTTATAGGTAGTATGGAAATAATTTTTAAAATATGTCTTAAGTCACTAACGATATCGGTTTCAATTCCTTATAGGTAGTATGGAAATTTTCGCCTGCTTTTCTTCTTTCACAGGGTTCACCTTTGTTTCAATTCCTTATAGGTAGTATGGAAATAACTAAAACATGTTCAAATTGTGGTTTCAAGAATAAGTTTCAATTCCTTATAGGTAGTATGGAAATTGACCCTTACTATTTTAATTAGGTATAACTAATTAGTGTTTCAATTCCTTATAGGTAGTATGGAAATGAGGATACATTTATTTACAACCCCCACGGAGATAGCGTTTCAATTCCTTATAGGTAGTATGGAAATTAAAAAAATTAAAAATGATTCAGTTGGTCTGCATAGGTTTCAATTCCTTATAGGTAGTATGGAAATCTAAAAAAGGAATTTAAAACACAACTTGAACAGTATAGTTTCAATTCCTTATAGGTAGTATGGAAATTCAGTTAACCTAAAAGCGGAAACGAATTTATTTTTGTTTCAATTCCTTATAGGTAGTATGGAAATGTCGCCTGAAGCCACAGGATACACCAAATTTACCTGGTTTCAATTCCTTATAGGTAGTATGGAAATCTAAAAATAATAAACGACAACAAACTAATTTATGATATGTTTCAATTCCTTATAGGTAGTATGGAAATCTTGAATCCCTTTGATGGTGTATTTTGATTTTAAAAAGTTTCAATTCCTTATAGGTAGTATGGAAATTGAACTCTGAAAATTATCTTTGCCAACCACTCCCCGTTTCAATTCCTTATAGGTAGTATGGAAATGAACGAGAAGCTTTATTTATTTGTTTCGTGTGAACAGTTTCAATTCCTTATAGGTAGTATGGAAATGCGTTTCAAGAAGTTTCTTTGTTTCAAATTTTAAAGGTTTCAATTCCTTATAGGTAGTATGGAAATTAAAAATGAGTGAAGTTTGCAAGAATTGGAATCAATGTTTCAATTCCTTATAGGTAGTATGGAAATGATAGAAATGTCTAACAAGATAGAAAAGATTCAACCGTTTCAATTCCTTATAGGTAGTATGGAAATAGTTAGGAGTAGTTTCGGATGGAGCAAACCTCACAAGTTTCAATTCCTTATAGGTAGTATGGAAATGGGGATTCAGAAATTAACGATCCACACATTGAAAGAAGTTTCAATTCCTTATAGGTAGTATGGAAATTTATTTTTTTATTACAAAAACAACATTCCATGCAAAGTTTCAATTCCTTATAGGTAGTATGGAAATTAAAGCGTGGGAGTTTGTTTTGTTCATTTTTTCAAGAGTTTCAATTCCTTATAGGTAGTATGGAAATCTTATAGGTGTGATATTTATTGAAAGCTTAGAAATAAGTTTCAATTCCTTATAGGTAGTATGGAAATATTGATATTTCATCAACTACATCAATTTCAGTTTCGTTTCAATTCCTTATAGGTAGTATGGAAATCAGGGCTTTTGTTGGCGATTTTTGATAATCTTTGATGTTTCAATTCCTTATAGGTAGTATGGAAATGCAAATCCTTAAGCGTGAAACTGCCAACAAAAGCTTGTTTCAATTCCTTATAGGTAGTATGGAAATGGAGAACAAAGAAGATACTACACTGAAAAACAAGAAGAGTTTCAATTCCTTATAGGTAGTATGGAAATTCCTGATGTATTTGATTTTATGGTGTATTTCGATGTGTTTCAATTCCTTATAGGTAGTATGGAAATTGGCAGGTAGGTAAGTGACTAATTGTTTGATTTTTTTGTTTCAATTCCTTATAGGTAGGCTACAAAC
>CAYZNB010000041.1:0-20319 GCA_964478535.1 uncultured Thermotogaceae bacterium | reverse complement strand
TAAATTAAATTTAGAAGAATATAATGAAGGCGATTTTTATAATGTTTCAATATATGCTTTAGGAGATAACAAAATTTTTTATGATAGTAAAGAAATTTTTTTGCTTGATAAAAAAAATTTTATAAATAAAAAATATAAAAATTTAATCCCTTAATTTTTTGGAGGTGTGTGATGAAAAAGGAAAATTTTATTGAAAGAAGAAAAATCCTTATGGATAAAATCAAGGATAATTCTTTGGTAATTTTTTATGCAGGTGATTTAATAAAAAAAACAGCCGATGAATATTATACTTTTTCACCTAATAGAAATTTTTATTATCTAACAGGATTGAAAAAAGATGAATTTATTTTGATGTTGAAAAAATCAAAAAACGAGTTAAAAGAAATTTTATTTATCCCTAAAAATGATCCTGAAATAGAAAAATGGGTTGGAAGAAAATTATCAAAAGAAGAAGTTCAAGAAATAACAGGTGTTAAAAGTGTTGAATTTTTAGAAAACTATGAAAAAAGTTTAAATGTTTATATAAATAACGATTTTATCGAAAATGTTTATTTTGATTTTGAAAGATTAAGTTGGGAAGATAAAGAAAATTTACCCGAAAATTTTTCAAAAAAATTAATTGGCAATTATCCTTATTTAAAAATAGAAAATATATATAATCAAGTTTGTGAAATGCGAATGATAAAATCTGAGTCTGAAATTGAGTATATAAAAAAAGCAATTCAAATTACGAAACTTGGAATTGAAAAAATGATAAAAAATATGAAACCTGGAATGAAGGAAAATGAAATAGAAGCTTATTTCGATTTTGTTTTAAAACAAAAAGGGGCTACTGATCATGCTTTTCATACAATTGCAGCAGCCGGAAAAAATGCAACTGTTTTACATTATAATGATAATAACGGTGATACTAAAGATGGAGATTTAATATTGTTTGATTTAGGGGCATCTTACGAATATTATAGTTCAGATGTTTCAAGGACATTTCCAGTAAACGGTAAATTTTCAGATAGACAAAAACAAATATATTCTGTTGTTTTAAAGGCTATGAAAGAAGTTGAAGTTAATACAAAACCAGGGGTTAAATTGTCAGATCTTCAAAATATTGCAAAAATTGTTCTTGCTGAAGGTTGCAAATCTTTAGGATTAATAAAAGAAGATTCTGAATTATTTAAGTATTATTATCATGGAGTAGCTCATTTTTTAGGTCTTGATACACATGATGTAGGTAAAAGGGATATGGAATTGAAACCTGGAATGGTTATTACTAATGAACCAGGACTTTATATTGCGGAAGAAAATATAGGAATAAGAATAGAAGATGACTTGCTTGTAACAGAAAATGGTTGCGAAAACCTTTCAAAAGATATAATTAAAGAAATAGAAGAAATAGAAGATTTTATGAAAAAATAATTAAAAAGAATTAAATTAAAAAATATTTTAATTTGTTTTTTATATTTTATTGTTATTATTTCAATAAAATTTGGAGGTGTAGAAATGGAAAATGATTATAGAAAATTTCATGAAAGTTTTTTAAAAAGTATTAAAGACGAGGGTTTTTTACACGAAGATCATATTCACCCTGTAGTTCTTATTTGGACAAATTTTGAAAGTAATGAAAATAAAGAAAAATTCCTAGAATTTCTTAAAAAACAAGATGAAGAATTTTCAGCTGAGATGGAAAAATATTTAAATGGATTTAAATTAGAAGAAGAAATAATTCCAATTTATTTTCCTTTTCATGCAGAAACTGACGAAGAATACGAGGGTCTTTTTCAGTTTTTTTCAGAATTAAAACAATATTTGAAAGTTCATGTTTACTCAATTCTTTCAGAAATTGCTTTTACAGATGATGATCTTGAAGACTTAGGTGAAAATGAAGATTCACTTGATTATTATCCTTCAATATTTTCAGAATCAGAATCTGGTGAATGTTTTATGTCGGTTTTAAATTATAAAGATTTTTCCATTAATGAGGAATATTCAGGTGATTATGACATTAATAACGATACAGTAAAATCTTTAAGGTTGCCTATATTTTAATAAAAAAAGTCTGCTTACGCAGACTTTTTTTATTAACCAGGATATTTTACTAAATTAGGTATATAATTTTTATGAGGCATATAAACATGGTTTGCAGAAACTCTTATGTTATATCCATAATTACCTCTATCTCCAATTTCAAAGCTTCCTTCAAAAAGGTAAGTGTCTTTTTGAATCTCTTTAGAAAGTTTTAATGGGTATATTCTAAAATTGGTAATTTCTTCATTTTCTATTCTTGCAACAATTATTTCCGGTTGTAAAGAATCTGGACCTATACCAGGAATATGTATTTCTGCTTTAAGATGAATTTCTTTTCCAACTTCTATTGATTCTGTAATCTCTTCTTGAGAAATAACTCTTATTTTGATGTATTCCCAATTTCTTTCAAGTATTTCTCTCCAATGAGAAAAATCTTTAGATATTTCAAAATTGTTCTTTTTGAATTTATTTTTTTGAAAAGCTGAAGGCATATATTGTTTTTGAGTATATTCTTTAACCATTCTTGAAGTATTAAAATATGAAGCTACAGTTCTTATAGATTCTTTCATGACCTTTACCCAATTTTCAGGAACATTATTTTCATTTTTATCATAATATAAAGGTATTATTTCATTTTCAAGAGTGTTATACATTGAGACACTATCTATTCTATCTTGTAATTCAGTGTCTTCATAATCTCTATTATCTCCTATTGCCCATCCATTTTTACCATTAAATCCTTCTACCCACCAACCATCAAGAACAGAGAAATTAACGGCACCGTTCATACCAGCTTTTTCTCCAGAAGTTCCAGAAGCTTCGTGAGGGCGTCTTGGATTGTTTAACCATATATCAACTCCAGCAACAAGATGTCTAGCCATATTCATATCATAATTTTCTAATATTATTATTTTATTTTGAAATTGTGGCATTCTTGAAATTTCGTATATTCTTCTTATAAATTCTTGTCCTGGTTTATCTGCAGGATGTGCTTTACCCGCAAAAATAAATTGAACAGGTTTATCTTTATTGTTTAATATTTTTTCAAGTCTTTCTAAGTCTTTAAAAATAAGAGTAGCTCTTTTATATGTAGCGAATCTTCTTGCAAATCCTATAGTTAGAATATCGTTATTTCCAATACTTTTTATTTCATCAAGTTGTTCGATAGTTTCACCATGTCTTGCTCTTTGAATTTTTATTTTTTCATGTACATAATCTATTAAGTTTTCTTTTAAATTTTTGTGAATATTCCATAATTCTTCATCAGGAATTTTATCAATTTTATTCCACATATCAGGATCATCTAATTTCTTAGTCCAATCAACCGAAAAATATTTTGAAAACAGTTGTTGAAGGTCTTTAGAAATCCAAGTTTCGGTATGAACGCCATTAGTAACATGAGAAATTGGCACTTCAACAGATTCTAAACCACTCCATACATGTTTCCATAATTTTCTTGAAACTTTTCCATGTAGTTCTGAAACTCCATTAGCTCTTCCAGCAAGTTTTAAAGCTAAGATAGTCATTGAAAACATCTGATTTCCATCAGAACTCATTTCTAAACCTAAATCTAAAAATTCATGTCTTGAAGCTTTTAATTTTGGCCAAAAATCATTGAAATATTTATCAATCATAGAAGCGTGGAAAACATCATTTCCAGCAGGAACAGGAGTATGCGTTGTAAAAACTGAACCGGCTCTAACGGCTTCTATAGCTTCTCTAAATGATAAATTATCATTTTGAACATATTCTCTAATTCTTTCTAAGTTTAAAAAAGCCGCGTGTCCTTCGTTCATATGCCATACTGTAGGATTAATATTTTTTCTTCTTAACATTTTTACTCCACCTATACCAAGAAGAATTTCTTGTTTTATTCTCATTTCAGAATCTCCGCCATACAGGTTATAAGTTAATTTTCTATCTTCGGGTTCATTTTGAGGAATATCCGTATCTAAAAGATAAAGTTTTATTCTCCCAACTGCTAATTCCCAAGTTTTTACATAAACAGTTCTTCCTGTAATAGGTATTTCAATATATATTTCATGTCCTTCATCATCCAAAGCTGGAGTAACCGGAAAATTTCCAAAATCATAAGATTCATATACATTTTCCTGTCCACCTTGTGAATTAATTTTTTGTTGAAAATATCCATTTCTATATAAGAATCCTACACCTATAAACGGTAATCCTAAATCACTTGCAGATTTCACATGGTCACCGGCAAGAACACCGAGCCCGCCAGAATAAATTGGAAGGGATTCATGCAATCCATATTCTGCACAAAAATAAGCAATTACACCTTGATTATAATCTTTATGAGTTGATGAAAACCAAGTGTTTTTTTCTTTCATGTACTCTTCAAATTTTTTAACTACAGCATTATAAGCAGATAAAAAATCTTCATCTTTGGTAACATTTTCAAGATCTTTTTGGCTAACATTTTTTAAAAAATATACTGGATTACGATTAGATTTTATCCAAAGATTTTTATCTATTTTTTCAAATAAATCTTGCGAATCATAATTCCAAGTCCACCATAAATTTTTAGAGATTATACCGAGTTTTTCAATTTTTTCCGGAAGTTTTGGAACAACCATAACCCTATGAAGAAAATTCATCAAATATCCTCCTTAACATTTTGAAATTTTAAGCAATTATATGCGTTTACATTTAATTATATCAAAAAAATTTAAAAAATCAAAATATTTATAAAAAATGGATGAATTTCTTCATCCGTTTTTTATGCGTCTTTATAAAATATATAAATTGATTTAATTTTTTCAAGTGTTCTTTCAAAAACTTCAATAATTTCTGGATCAAAATGTGTTCCAGAAGATTTTTTAATTATATCAAGCGATTCTTCTAAAGAAAAAGCTTCTTTATAAGGTCTTTTAGTAGTTAAAGCATCAAAAACATCTGCAATAGCAACAATTTTTCCTGCGACAGGAATTTCTTTCCCTTTAAGACCGTAGGGATAGCCACTTCCATCAAATTTTTCGTGATGAGCAGAAACAATATCTAAAGCAACTTTTAAAGAATCATACCCTAAAATATTTTTTACTTTTTCGTTAACTTCTTTAATTATTTTTTCTCCAGCATTTACATGAGTTTTCATTATTTTAAATTCTTCATCAGTTAATTTTCCGGGCTTTAATAATATTGAATCAGGAATAGAGACTTTTCCAATATCGTGTAAAGGGGCAAACCAATAAATATCTCGTATAAATCGTGGGGTAATAGATTTATCAGTTTTAGAAAGTTCTTTAGCAATAGTTTTTGAATATAGCGCAACTCTATTTGTGTGTTCTCCGGTCTCATTATCTTTGCCTTCAACTAATTCAACAAAACCATTTGTTGAAATTGCTAAAATTTCTTGAATAATATAATGAGATAAAACGTTATGTTTAATAAATGAAACTACTCTATTAGCAAATTTGCAGTGGGTATTGTTATAAATATTTTTTTCTTTACTTGCAAAAAATACAAAACCATAACATTTTTCATCAAAGTAAAAGGGAACCGTGAGATTAGATTTTATCCCTTCTTCTATTAACAGTTTGGTAGAAATAGATTTATGAATGTTATTGTAATGAGATTCCAAATCATTAATTATTCGGGGAGTAAAAGATTTTACAATTTTTAAAAGAGTTGTTTCTTCAATTCTTTGCATAAAACCTGCATCTAATTTTATTTTCTCATATTTAGAAACTGCAGATTCAGCAATTACATTACCGTTATTATCAATAAAAGCTAAAGAAAATCGGTCTATTGGAAAGTTTTGAGGAAATACGTTAAATATTTTTTTTAAAAGAATTTCCAAGTTATCATAAATTCCAAAATTTAATAAATTTCTATTAAATATTACTTCTTCTTCAATTTGATGTATTTGTTCTAAAAATTTTTGCTCTTCATTCCACATTACATTCATAAAAATTTTTTCATCTTTAAAATTTACCACATCGCTTAAATGAACTCCTACCGTATCCATTATTTTAAGTGTTCTGTTATAATATCTTTTATATACAAAAATTAAAATTATTATTAAAGAAATGCTAAAAATAGAAATAATTAAAGAATAAAGTATCATTTTTTCAAAAGAATTGTTATACTTATTAGAAAGTTCTCTAAAATCTCTTGCGAAATTACCTACTAATCTAATATTTGAAGACAAATCATATTTTAAATTTTCAGTGTTGAAAATATTTTCTAATTCTTTTACTTTATCTTCTTCATTAATTTTTTTTAGAATTTCAGACAAAACATTCACTTGATTGTTTATATTTTTTAATGTTTCAGAGATTTCTCCATCAGTTAAAGAAAAATTATTTAATTTATGCATTTCGGTAATTATATTATTAACCGTTCTAAAACCTGATTCTGTTTCCAAAACTTTTTTTCTCATATTTACTCTAGATACTTCTAAAATTATCAAAGAAGAAATAAATATTATTCCGATAATTATTGAAAAAAATAAAAGTCTTTTGATAAAACTATTGATGCTTTTAAAATCTGTTTTTTTATCCATAAAAACCTCCAAATAAAATAGCTATTAATTTTTGTAAGCCAATTTTAATATTTCAATTATATCAAAAAAATTCAATTTTTTTATATTTCCATAAGGTAATTGTTTTTCCGCTATTTTCGCAATCGTCTTTAACTCTTCTTCTTTTATTTCTATTTCATTTAAATATATTGTTTGACCTATTTTTTTAAACCAATTTTGCAATTCTTGAATTCCAATTAAAGAACTTTTTAATTCATCTTTTTCAGTTATTCCAAATATTTTTTCTGCAAATCTTTGAAATTTTTGAGAATTGAATTTATATACGTATTTCATCCACGCAGGTAAAATTATTGCAAGTCCTTTTCCATGTGATATATCATTATAAGCAGAAAGAGCGTGTTCTATTTTATGAGAAGACCAATCACCGCCATTTTTCCCGCAATTTAACATTTCATTTAAAGCAAGACTTGCTGCCCACGAAAATTGAGATCTATAATTATAATCTTTAGAATTTTCTAATAATTTTTCTGTACTAATCATAACAGTCCTTATTATTCCTTCAGATATTTCATCCATCAATAAAGAATTTTGCGTGTTATCAAAATAAAACTCAAGCACATGAGAAATTATATCGCATGCACTATCTATAAGTTGATTACCAGTTACTTCATATTGAAGAGAAGGATCAATAAAAGATATTTCCGGATAAAGAATTTCGCTTCTAACACTCCATTTTAATTTTTTTTCAGTATTGGTTATCACACTTCTTCCATTAACTTCAGAACCAGTTGCAGAAAGGGTCAATATAACATATAAAGGAAGTTTTGAATTTATTTCTTCTTTTCTTTCGTAAAAATCCCAAACATCGCCATCATATAAAGCCCCAATACTTACAGCTTTTGCGGTATCAATTACACTACCCCCTCCAATAGCAAGGATTAATTCGACATTATTTTTTTTTACTAATTCAATCCCTTCATGTACTTTTGATAATATAGGGTTTGATTGAACTCCTGATAACTCATAAAATTCTATGCTATTTTCAGAAAAAAGATTTGTAATTTCATCATAAAGTCCTATTTTTTTTATAGCATTTTTTCCATAAATTATAAGAATTTTATTAATTTTATTTTGATTTAAGTAATGAATTATTTCTAAATATTTTTTTTCTCCAAAAATAACTTTTGTTCTATTTTGATAAACAAAATTTTCCATCATATCACCTCTTAAATTTTAGTTTAATTATTTTTTAAGGATTAAATTATTAAATATATTAGTTCCTTTTTTTGCAAAAGGAATAACATCAAACAAACTATTTTGAAAGCAAAAATCTAAATCATTTTTTTTATTAAATTTTATCAGTCTAATAGAATTGAGAGAATTAAAAATATAATCTAAAGGTTTTTCTGCTAAAGATAACGTTATATAAGAAGAGTCATTTAATGTAAAATTAAATTTTTCTAATAACTTATATATTAATTTTCCTGCAGTAAATGAATCTTCAAGAGATATAGTGTTATCTGTGCCGGAGCATATTATGCCTATATCATTAAAATTTTCTAAAAATTTTGAAATACTATTTATATTCAATAAAGATAATGCAACTACATCCGAATAGTTATTAACTTTTTCAAAAGTTTTAGCTCCATTAGTAGTAGATAAAAATATTTTTCTGTTTTCGATTTTTCTTTTATTAATAAAAATGTTATAAGGTGAATTATCATAATCAAACTCATTTATAATTATGCTATTTCTTTCGCCAACTAAAATAAAATCATTATTTTTATATTTTAAATAATCATCATAATCTCTTTTCACAATAATTTCTTTAGCTCCACAAAAAATTAAAGTTGTAATCGTTGAGGTAGCTCTCAAAGTATCTATAAAAACATAAATTTCATGTTTTTTTATTTTTTCTTCTAGAAACATGTATAAATGAATATTTTTCATCGAATCAACTCCTTTAAAAGAAAAATTTTAATTTATAGCAATTTTATCATAAAAAGAATAATAATAATTAAAAAAATTGAAAATTCTTGATTTTTACTTTTATTTAAGGTAAAATTTAATTGTTAATATTTTTAGAAACCCGATTACAATAATAATAATGAAATTTATTAAAATTACTAAATTTATCAAAGGGGGCTTACATATGTTTAAAAGTATAAAGACTAAAATTTTAATTTCTTTAGTTGTTAGTTCTATAATTTTATTTTTTATTCTTGGGGCTATTATTCGTACTACTGCAACTGATTCTGTTTTAGAAATAGTCGGAGGGTATTCTACGGAGTTAGTTAGAGCAAGGGCGGCGCAGTTGGGCGAATGGCTTTTATCGAGACAAGAAAATGCAGAAACTCTTGCAGCAAGATCAGATGTTAGAACAGTTGATTGGTGGACTATGAGAACAGGCCTTGAAGATGAATTGTCAAGAAAGAGTGGTATTTACGAAACTATATTTGTTGTTAGAGCTGATGGAAGAGCACAAGGCACGGAAGATTTTCTAGCTCAATTAGAAGATAGAGAATATTTTAAACATATAGTTACTGAAAAAAATGAAAAATTTATAAGTAACCCGATAGAATCAAGAGCTACGGGCAATAATGTATTTGTGGTAGCCCATTCCATAAAAAGTTATACAGATCAAATCATTGGTTTGATAGGAATTTCTGTTAAGCTTGATGCGATAAATAACGTTATTTCTAATATAGATTTAGGTGAAAATAGCCAAGCTTTTGTAGCAGATGGTACTGGATTAATAATTTCTCACGTAGATGATTCTTTGTCTATGAAGCTTAATTTGCTTACTTCAGATGAAGATGGTTTTAAAGGACTTTCAGAAGTTGGAAGGAAGATGCTTAATGGAGAATCAGAAATAGCAGAATTTTTTTCGCCCGAAGGGGAAGAATATTTTTTAATTTATACTCCAATTCCTAATTCGCCAAATTGGGTATTAGGAGTTCAAATTCCTAAAGCACATTTAATGTCAGCTTCTAATGATCTAACAACAATAGTGACAATAGTTACTTTAATTGTTTTAGCAGTTATGGTTATAATATCTATATTAATTGGAAATTCTGTAGTGAAACCTATAAAATATTTATCTGGTCAAATCAATCAATTTGGAACAGGCGATTTTACTGTGAAATTTAAATCAAAATCTAAAGATGAAATAGGACAAATGGTATTAGCTTTATCTGAAATGAGTACTAAACTTAGAGAATCTTTTAATGTAGTTAAAAATTCGATGCTTGATTTGAATGATTCTTCTGATGAATTATCAAAATTAGCCGGAGATTCAAAAAAACAAAGTGATATAATTTCAAAAAATGCCAATACAATTGATGGTGATATTCAAACTACTGCTTCGGCAATAGAAGAAGTTACCTCAAGTATTGAAGAAGTGGCAGCTTCTGCACAAAATGTATCAAAGCTGGCACAAGATTTAACAGAAAAAGCTCATGCTGTAAAACTATCTAGCGAAGAAGGACAAATGAGTGTTAATTCTGTTATGGATGTT
Source organism: uncultured Thermotogaceae bacterium (assembly GCA_964478535.1). Taxonomy (GTDB): domain Bacteria; phylum Thermotogota; class Thermotogae; order Petrotogales; family Petrotogaceae; genus CAYZNB01. The sequence continues at coordinate 10,276 of CAYZNB010000041.1, read as the reverse complement.
ATAAATCAAACTCAAACTCAAACTAAAGAAACTGCAAAAATAGTTAGTTCAGTTAAATCCAAATCAGAAAATATTGGTAAGATAGTAGATAAAATTAATTCGATTGCGGAACAAACAAATCTTCTTGCACTCAATGCGGCAATAGAAGCAGCACGTGCAGGAGAAGCTGGTAAAGGTTTTGCCGTTGTTGCTGATGAAATAAGAAAATTAGCAGAAGAAAGCAGAGCCACTACAGGAGAAATTTCTGGGATTTTAAATGAAATAAAAAAAGATTCTGAAGAAGCTGATAAAGCTACAAAGAAAACTGTTGGTTTTGTAGAAACTGTTAATTCTGATTCTTTCTACATAAATGAAAGTTTTAAAAATATAGTTGAACAAATTTCTCAAATTAATGAAATGATTGAAAATTTAACGGCTACAAGTCAAGAGCAAAGTGCTTCTTCTGAAGAAATCGCAGGTGCAGTAGATAACTCTGCTAAATTAATTCACGAAGTAATGGAAAAAGTAGCAGAAATGACCGTATCATCAAAAAAAGGAATAGAGTCTTCAGAACAAGTTAATTCAATGAGTCAAGATTTAAAAATGCTTTCAGAAAAACTGACCGAATTGATGAATAATTTTAAGGTTTAATTAATTTTATCGGTCGGCCTTAAGAAGCCGGCCGTATTGTTTATGGAGGGGTTGTTTGTGAAGGGTAATTATAGAGCTGTTAACATAATAGAAATGTTGGTTATAGAAATTATGGAAGATATAATAAAAATGCCTGGAATAGAAATTTGCAAATGTCAAAAATGCCTTTCTGATGTGGTTGCTATGAGTTTAAATAAACTTCCGGCAAAATACGTAACAACGCATGAAGGAATTAGATTAACTAAAGATATGTTGAGAAATAGTCAATATAAAGTTGATGTGTTTAAAGTTGTTTTAGATTCTATAAAAAAAGTATCAGAAAATCCTAAACATTCTATTTTGAAAGAGAAAAAAAATGAAGTAATTAAAATCAATAATAATAGAAATATTGATTCTAAAATGATTGAAAAAAAGCGTGTTGAATTGAATGATAACAAACAAAAAAAATATAAACATAACGAAGTAGAAGAAATAGATGAAAATATAGATGAATTTATGAATGAAATAGAGAAATTATTAAAAACAAAAAAATAAAAAAATATTAAATGGCAAAAAGGAGGAAGTATGGAAAATAATGATTTAAAAGAAATAAAGAAACTTAAAAAAGAGAAATCAAGAAACTTTGCTTTAAAAAGCGGGAATATTTTCAGTTTTTATTTGATAACTTGGTTATGTATATCAGCTATGGGGTTATTTATGATTTTTGGATATGGTGTGGAAATAAATTGGATTTTAATTTTTGGTTTAATAATGAATATTCCAGGATCTATATTTTCTTTTATAGGTAAAAAATTTGGTGTAATATTATTTTTGTTTGGAAATTCTTTTTTGATGGTTCAACTAATAATAGAAATGATTGAAAAATCAAACGTTTTAATTAGTTTTTTAGTTCTATTAGGATCCGTATTTTATTTTATTTATAAAATAATAAAACTATGGAAGTATCTCGTGTAAAAAAAAAAACCCGAGGGGCAGGGTTTTTTTAATAAGAATATGAAAATTTTTGTTTTAGTAATTTTATTGGTTAATTAAATAATAATATATAATACAAAAAAAAATTAGTGACAAAAGTAATATTTTTTAATGTGACATTTATTCGATAGATGAAATATCTTCTATTATCACATTTCCCTCTTTTGTTTTAATAATTATTGTGTTTTTATTATCTTTATTTAAAGAAAACGAACCTTTATAATCAATTCCAAAGACAAATATGTTTGAATTTTCTGAACTTGAAACTTGTATATTGAAATCTTTGCTATTTAAATAAATAAATATGTTGCCAGATATAGTAGTTATTTCAAGTGTTTGGAAGCTTTTGGGGAAAATTATTATTCTTCCTGAATTATTATATATATTTATTCTTTTGCTAAATATTTCATAGCCTTCAATATCACCAGATTCATTATTTATTGTCAAGTTTTCTTTAACTTCTGTATAATGTTTTATATCGATATTTCCTTTATAATTACTTATAATCAGATTATCTTCAACAAACAAATTTCCTAAAGTAATATTACCGTATTTGTTAATAACTTCTATGTTTTTTGATTGAATATTATTTAAGAAAATGTTATTCAAATTTGAAGATGCAGAAAAATTTTCTGAAATTTTCTGATCCCTTACAGAAATTTCTCCGAAATTTGTTGTCAAAAATAAATCTATTAATTTTTTGTCATTATAAAATAAATATCTGCCTTCTCCTGACCAATCGAGATAATTGTTATGGTTAAAGCTTAAAAAGTTTTTGAATAAAGAAAAAGTTTTATAAGTAGCGGTCATATCCTCGAACAAATGAACACTTTGTTTATCTCTTCTGATTTTCGCATTAGGAAAATCATTAGTTCTAGAATAATAATAAACCGTAATATCTGGGTTTATAGAATAATTAAATATAATATCAGAAATATGTGTTTCTACTTTTAACCTTGTAAAGTCATCAAGATCTAAATTTTCTACTTTTGTTACTTCTGAAATTACTAAAATATTAAATAAAACAAATAAAAATACAAATTTTTTTTTCATCGTATTTCTCCATTACTCACTTTTTTCCATTTTATTTTTTATAAATAAAGCTAATTGTGTTCTATCTCTTAACTGAAGTTTAGCTAAAATTCTCGTAAGATGATTTTTAACAGTTCCTTCTGTAATGAATAACATTTCGCTTATTTCTTTATTTGATTTTCCTTGAGATACTAATATAGATAGTTCTATTTCTCTTTGAGTTAGAGCTTCGTAAGGACCTCTTATATCAATAGAACTAAGATTATCTTTTGATGTGTTTTGTTTATTTTGAATAATCTCTAAAATTTTATTGGCTAATTCAGATTGTAATAAAAAATTACCCGAATAAACAGTTTTAATTGCATCAATAATTTCATCAGATTTTATATCTTTTAACATATAACCACTCGCACCATTTTTTATTGCATCATAAAGAAATTCATCATCTTTAAAGGTAGTTAAAATAATTATTTTAGTGTTAGCAAATTTTTCATTAATTATTTTAGTTGCTTCTACCCCATTCATAACAGGCATTTTAATATCCATTAAAATGACATCAACTTCTTTTTCTTTTAATAAATCAATTGCTTCAACACCATTATTTGCCTGAGCGACAATTTCAATATCTTTTGAAAGACTTAAAAGCATTGAAATCCCTTCTCTAATAAGCGCTTGATCATCTACAATCATTACTTTTATCATTAATTCCACCTCTTTTTTTATAAAGGAATAACTGCTTTAATAGAAAAACCTTTATTTTTTTCAGGATTAAAGTTTACAATGCCTCCTAAAGATAAAAATCTTTGTTCTATACCTTTTAATCCATTACCCATGATTATATCTTCGCAACCAATACCATCATCTGCAGCTTCTATTGAAACAACTATCCTAGTTACTTTTAGTTTAATATTTATTTTTTTGGCTTTACCGTGTTTTAAACTGTTAGTTATTATTTCTTGTAATGTCTTAAAAATAATATTTTTTAATTCTAATTTTAATTCATTAACGTTTCCGATAAAATCGAAATCTACCTTTATATCATTTAAAGATATGTTTTCTGCCATATTATTTAAAGAAAATTTAAAATCTTTGTAAATGTCTTCATCTTCTTTTAAAGCGTAAACAGCTTTTCTCAATTCTTTCATAGATTCTCTTGCAATATTTTCTGTTTTTTTAATTAATTCTAAATTTTTAGTATTCTCTTTATCTGAAATTTTTTTTAAAAATTCAAGGTGCATAACTAGTGCAGTTAAACAATGCCCTAAAGTATCGTGAATTTCTTGGGCTATTCTATTTCTTTCTTTAGAAATAGTCAAGTTTTCTATAGTTAAAATCGAATCCTTCAACTTTTTATTCATAACGTTTAATTCTTCATTTAATCTTATTACTTCCATCCTTTCAGAAAAAATTTTTTTTAATAAATACAATAAAAATACAATAGAAAAATAAATAAGTGAATTAGTTAAAAAATCAATACCATAAAAATTCCAAAACGAAGAAGTAAAAAACTCTCTAATGATAGAAATTTCTCCATACCAAATAAATAAATAACAAAAAAAATGAGATATTAAGAAAAAAATTTGAGAAAAAGAATTTATAAGATATACTATTTCAATTAACACTATTATAAAATACAAAAAAAGATCTGAGTTTACAGATATTGATAAAAAAGTAACCATAGCTAATGTAAAAAATAAAGAGAAAAATCTTAAAAATTTGTGTTTTTTTAGAAATAAAACTCTTAGAAAATCATTCAATATAACAGTTGAAAGTAAAGATAAATAAAAAAAAACCGTTTCAGAGAGAAAACTATATTGAATATAAGTGCTTATAAAAAGAGAAATAAATATTATTAATTTCAAAAAAAAACCGTAAACTCCTATTTTGTTAGTTATTTTCATTATTCAACCTCAATTATAAAAAATGTCAAAACAATTATACCAAAATTATCAAGAAAAAAAAACTTTATTTTTATTTAAATTTTTGAATATAAATATATTTTTATAAAAAGACTTGACAAAACACTTACTGTACTGTTATAATATTACAGTATAAAAATAGGAGGTGTTATTATGAAAAAAAATTCGTTTATTTTTATTTTTATTTTGTTTTCTCTTTCAATTCTATCTAACAATTATAACTATTCTTTTGTTTTAGGTGGACAAGAAATGGGAAGTGTTTATTTTGAAGTAAATGAAGAGGAAAGAATATTAGTAAGTAGTACTGAGTTAAAAACACAAGGGTCTGCAGTTATTTATAAGTCAACAACAATTTATGCTGAAGATTGGAAAATTAAAAGTAATAAATTAGAAATTTTTGTTGATGGAGTAAATATGGGAATTTTAAATAATGTTGTCGATAAAAATCAAATAAAAAATAACTTCATGGGGGTCAACTTAAAAAATTATACTTTTAAAGACGATTTTATAATACTTGATAACAATGTAATGATGAATGATTACTTTATTTTGATGAATAAAAATATTCAAGGCCAAACAAATATTTTCATTCCACAAATGCTATTGAATGCACAAACTCAAAACATGGCTTTTTCTTCAGGGAATGTAATTAAAACAGAAAATAAAATAACAGTTGATTATTTAGGTCTTCAATTAATAGTGGAACATGAAAATAACATTATAAAATCTGTAAAAATACCTTCACAATCACTTGAAGTAAAATTGATAGAAGAAGACAAACCTATAGCGGGTGAAGTAGAAGTCGCAATTAACAACAAAGAAGTTACAATTAAAAGTTTTGATGATTTCGTTTTGAATGGAACACTAAGTTATCCAGAATTAGAAAAAGGTAAAAAATATCCAGCTATCTTGTTTGTTCATGGTTCAGGCCCAAATGATAGAAATACTTCAATGGCATTAAGCGAAACACTTATATATAAACCTTTTGAAATATTGAGTAATGATTTTGTTAAGAGAAATTTTGTTACTTTAAGATATGATAAAAGAACATTTACTATTGTTTCTGAGGCATTAGATTATGAAAATGTACAAGTAGAAGATTTTGTAAAAGATGCCGCAAAAGCTGTAAATTATTTAAGAAGTTTAGATTATGTAGATTATAATAAAATAATAGTGATAGGACATAGTCAAGGTGGTTCATTTTTGAAGCAAATTGATGATATAGTAAAAATTGATTATCCAATAGCTTTAGCTCCTGGAATTATACCAATATTAGATTTATTAAAATATCAAATGGAGTATCAATTAGATTATTTGAAAAAAAATAATATAAATGATCCACAATCGTTTCAATTATTAAATATGATTTTAGAAGAAGCAAATCACGTTATTAACCTAAGAGAAAACGAAGGATTAACAGGAAATGAAAGTATTATGGGGCAAAATATAGAATTTTTTATTAACTGGGAAAAATTAAATGGTGATATCATAGAAAATTTCAAAAAGTTTGAATCTCCAGTTTTAATAATAAATGGGAAAAATGATTTGAAAACACCATATGAGCTATTAAAAAATTATGAAAGCTCGTTATCTCAAAAAAATGGTTTAGAAATAAAATATATTGAAAACATGACGCATGAACTACTGAACATATATACTTACGATTTAGAAAAAAGTTTAATAGAATCAATAATTAATTGGTTAGATAAAAATATGAGGTGAGAATATGATAAAAATAAAAAATGTATCAAAAATATATTCGGGTGGATTAAAAGCAGTTGACGATATTAGTTTTGAAGTAAAAAAAGGAGAAATTTTTGGATTTTTAGGGCCAAATGGAGCAGGGAAAACAACTACAATAAAAATGATTTGCGGATTATTAAAAAAGACTTCAGGTGAAATAATTATAGATAATATTGATGTGTCAAAGAATCCAATAGAAGCAAAAAAGAAAATCGGTTATGTTGCAGACGAAGCACTTTTAATGGAAAAATTAACAGGAGCTGAATATATTAATTTTATTGCAGATATTTTTGAAGTGCCCAAAGAAACAAAAATGAAAAGAGCAGAAAAATTATTAAAACATTTTAAAATGGTTGATTCGGTAAAAAGCCCTATTTCTTCTTATTCTCATGGAATGAAACAAAAAATAGCATTAATAGGAGCATTGATACATAACCCAGATTTATGGGTTTTAGATGAGCCAATTGTAGGATTAGATCCTGAATCAGCATTTATACTAAAAAAGATGATGAAAAATCACGTTGAAAATGAAAAAACAGTATTTTTTTCTACACATGTAATGGAAGTTGCAGAAAAATTATGTGATAGATTAGCCATAATAAGTAAAGGCAAGATATTGTTTATAGGGACTGTTGAAGAACTAAGAAAACAAAAAGGAGATTCAAGTCTTGAAAAGATATTTTTAGAGGTGACTAATAGTGAAAGCGAAAAAATTGATTTCTCTTATCTTGACTGAAATAAATAATCATTATGGAATATCAAAAGCAAAGTTTTATGTAAAAAATGACAAAAAACAAATGATAATTTTTTATGTAATTATAGTTTCAATAGCTATAACCCTTATTTCAATAATACCATTATATAAAATGTTTATGGAAAACATGCTTATCTCTTATGCGATGCTTGGAATAAAAGAAATGTTTATTTCATCAGCTATTTTATACAGTGGAATTTTTGGATTAGTAATAGGATTGTTTGTATTTATAGGAGAATTTTTCTTTACAAAAAATATGCCTTTACTAATTAGTTTGCCATTAAAACCATGGGAAGTGATAACAGCTAAACTGACTACAGTAATTCTTGATCAACTAATAATCTCATTATGTATATTGTTACCACATCTTATTTTTTATGGGGTTAAAACAGATGTTGGTGTAAGTTATTGGATATATGCTATATTTATATTTATATTTTCTCAAATGTTTACTGTTACATTAGTAATGGCTATAATTTTACCATTATCCAGATTAATAAAATTTAGTAAAAATAGAGATTTCTGGATGTTTTTTTCTTCAATAATAATACTATTGATTATTTTAATCGTTCCTATATTTATCAACCAAAATACTTTCAGTACATCAAACATTCAAGAAATAATGTCAAATCCTGACAGTATATTAAATAACATTGCTAAAACTTTTCCACCAGCTTTTATAGGAACAAAAGCATTATCGGGAGGAGGTTTTTCAAGTTTTGGATATACAATATTTTATGTAATATTTAATATGTTCTTTTATCTACTGTGTATTTTTATGGGAAACAAATTTTATTATAAAACTTATATGGATTTACAAGAAAAATTTAGAAAGAAAGAAAATATTTCTGCAGATGACGTTAAAAAATTATTTAATAAACAATCAAACGTAAAAAAATCGCTTTTAATAAGAGAATGGAAATATTTTTTGAAAGTTCCTGCATTTTCTGTAAATGGTTTTGCTAACATTTTAATTTTACCACTACTAATAAGTATTTTCGCACTTACATCAAAATTCGCTCCTTCAGAAGATATAAAAATGTTATTCGATTTTTTTGAAATTTTTTATGATTATGCAATTCCGATAGGAGTATTAATTGCATTAGGAACAGCTGGATTAAACGGATTGGCCTTTTCACCATTTTCGAGAGAAGGAAAACTTTTAACGGAATTAAAAATGCTTCCAGTTTCTGAAAAAAATGTATTAGTTATAAAATTAATTCAAATAAACACTTTTAGTTTTATAAGCATAATATTTTCAACTATTTTTACATACGTAATTTTTCAATTAAATTTTTTTGAAACCGTTTTTATGTTTATTGTTTCGATAATATCAGTTTTTGCAGTTAATATTTTACAGATGTTCGTTGATGCTTTAAATCCCTCTTTAAAATGGGAAAATCCACAAAAAGCTATGAAACAAAATTTTAATGCTTTGTTTTCAATTCTAATAGCTTTTGCATATGTATTTTTATTAGGTTTTTTAATGTATAAAAGTTTAAATATATTATCTCAAAAAGTTGTTGCTTTAATTTTCTTAATTATTTCTTTATCAATATCCGTAATTTTCTGGAATTTACTATTAAAAGCGACAAAAAGACTATTTGAAAAAGATTAACTTTTTTCCATTAAAAAAAAATCTTTACTTTATGTATAAATTTTTATTACTTTTGTAACTGTATAAAATCCTCCACTTGACTTATAATATATTTAATTAAAGTTAAGTGGAGGATTTTATGAAAAAATCATTTTTCATTGTAAGTTTTTTATTCATATCATTAATCATCGTATTTTTTACTTTCATAAATTTTCAATCAATTTATTCTGCAGGGCTAAAATATTATTTTAGTTCAGATACTCATAAAATTATATATTATATTCCGTACAAAAATGACTATTTTTTAATAGAAGATTTTGGCGAGGAAATTTCTATTAAAAATGTATCTAAAAATAATACTATAATTATTTATTCAATAAAAGATAAAAACAGAATTTTAAATTACGAAAATTTTCTTAAACTTAATAAATCTGAATTAGAGAGTTATAGTATACAAGTTTATGAAAAAGTAGGGATTTTGTTTTTTAATCCTATCGATGCATACAGATTTGAAAAAATAAACGATATTCATATTCTTCCTAAAAAATAAAATCAAAATTTATATTTTTTAAATATAAATGGATAAAAAGCAAAAGCAAAAAATGTTATTAAACTGTATCTTAAAAATTCAAAAAACATCATATTAGGAAATATAAGTTTTAATCCTTCTTTTAATATGAAAATTGCAAAAATACCTATTAATAATCTAATAGTTTTAATTAAAAAACAACCATTAATAGAAAAATTAATGAATTTTTTTTCAACAAAAATTCCAAATAGAAACCCAGTATAAGCTCCTAAAGATTTTATAAAATCATGAGAAGCTGAAAAACTTAATACAGGAATAAAAATTAATAATATAATAAAATAAAGCATGAATCTATCTGAAGTTTTATTAAACATATGGAAAGAAGTATAAGAGATTATAATACCTATTGTAATTCCAGCAATAACATCTTTTGGATAATGAAGACCTAGATACAATCTTGAAATACCGACTAAAAATATTATGAGAGCAAAAAATAATGAATAAATTTTTTTATTCATCTTCAAATAAAGTGCCCACCAAAAAGTAGCAGCCCCTTGAGAATGACCACTTGGAAATGAATAACCAGTTGCACTATGAATTCTTAATGATCTAATTCCTTCTTCGCCTATAGGTCGATTAAATTTGAAAGTATCTTTTAATACGTTATTAGATAAAAAACTTAAAAAAATAGAGAATCCCAAATATTCTCCTAAATCCTTATCTAATGTCCAATAAATAAAAGCCAATATAGGAACTAATAAGAGCTCTTCTCCAAACATAGTTATGCTTTCAAAAAAAACATCTAAAAAAGGATTTGAAATCCCTTGAAAATTTCTTAGAAATTCAATTTCCATAATCATATCTCCTCTAACTTAAGTTATATTCATAATTATAACATAAAAAAGATTCTATAATAAAGTAAAAAAAATATTTTATTATAGAATCATAATTTTTAAATTTTGTCAGTTAAAAACTTTATTTTATTATCGCTTTAATACTTAGCATTATAGGGAAATGCTCTTTAAATTCTGGATAATAAGCAAATCCGTCTTCTCCTTTTTTACTTCCACCCATACCCGGACTACATTTATCGTATTCTT